>JAHFBD010000076.1 GCA_023250175.1 Candidatus Melainabacteria bacterium | reverse complement strand
CACACCCCTTACTATTAACCTACAGTTTTGTTAAAAACTAATTAAATCCGTAATTTTATTACTAACTTAATAGCTTAATGTTCTTTTTACCCAAAAATAAGAAAATGTTTCATGGGTAATCTATAATCAACTTTTTGAAGTAGGTAATTCGTGTTATCTGGAAGTTTGTACTAGAGAAATCCTCATACCTAATTTAAGGCTTTTAGTTATTGTAAAAAAGCAAATCCTAAGATTTAGCTGGGGGCGGATTTGAACCGCCGACCTATGGGTTATGAATCCATTGCTCTTACCAACTGAGCTACCCAGCCATTTTCGTTAAGGAAATAAACATATTTTGTAATCTTTTTAACATTTAATAAGATACTAATCAGAATACAGTATTTTTAAAAACAAAGAAATCATGATAATTATAACTAAAAACAAGCTTTATTATAAAATATAGATATGTCAATAGTCCCAGATAAAGTACAAAATATAAGTACATTTATGAAAAACTCTTCTAAAGGAATGTTTATCTTAATAATAATCCTTTTAATATTTTTTGCTATTAATTTATTTGTCAATATTCAAGGCAAACATGAGTCAGCATATAGTGTATTAAGCAAATCAAGTAATGAAGCTCCTTTAATGTTACAAGATACTAGGGTTCATAACTGGGAAGAAATAGATAAAAACAATAAATCAAGAGGGAAATAAAACAGTTTATAATTAAATTACTTTTATGGCAAAAGAATTACTCACAAAGGTTAATCCTTCAAATACATTGATTTCATTTTCTACAATTATTGATGCAATAACCCAAGCTATAAAGCAATCAAACGTAAAGGTTGTTTATAACTATCCGGGTAGGCCAGCTACAGCCTTAGCTGATAACATAAAAAAAGTATTTCCTGAAATAGATGTTCAAGATTACCTTACAAATGAATTTGTAGCTGCGGCTAAAGGCTTTGGTAGCTCAGTTGCAGGATGTGAAAGATCTTTAGTTATCTTTAAAGATGTTGGTGTAAATGTAGCCTGTGATCACTTTTACTGCATGAACCATATCGGGACAAATAGAGGCTTAGTGTTTTTTATAAGCGATGACCCTTCAGCTTGGCACTCTCAAAATGAAGAAGATTCACGTGGTATTTATTTTAATGCCGGCTTACCAATATTAGAACCCTACGACTAATACAGTGCATACTATAGTGTTTTAATCGCTTATGAATTATCAGAAATGCTTAGATTGCCATTTTTTATCCGAACAACAGGACGTTCACTCACTGAAACATTTAAACCAGAAGCTAATGATTTGAAAAATGTTAACCTACCTTTTGTAAAAGACTTTGTAGATATTCCATTTGATGCTAAAAACAAATGGTTATCTATATTTGGCTCAGTTGAAGAAGATAGGGAAGATTTAGCAAAAAAACAAAATGAATTAAAAAAATGGTTTAACAAACTTGAAGTAAATATTATAAAAGGAAGTGGAAACCTCGGCGTTATTGCAAGTGGTTTTCCTGCTACACAACTAGAAAATGAAAACTTAGTCAATAACATGAGTTTATTAAAACTTCTTACTGTTTACCCTTTACCAGAAGAATTGATTTTAAATTTTTTAAAAGACAAAGAAAGAGTATTAGTTATAGATCAAGGTGAACCATTGCTTGAAATGTTAACTAGAGATCTAGCTCATAGACATGGTTTAAACAAACAAATTGCAGGAAAATTAAATGGTTACGTAAGAAGTATTGGAGAGTTTAGAGATGATGATTTAAAAATAGCAATAAATGCATTTAAAAATAATACCCCTGTTTATAATTTTCCTAGACACAAACAAATTGCTAAAGCCCCAGCATTTAAAGAAGATGATGGTTTTAGAATCTTGGTTGAATGCGTAAGAGATGCTGTTAAAGAAACTGGCTGTCGTCCTTTATATTGTAGTGATGCTGGACAAGCATCAAGAATTCCAGAAACACCAGAGATTGAAAACCTACTTCATATGGAAACAACTATGGGTTGTGCAATTTCTTATTTAGCTGGTGGGATAGAAGCATATAAAAGAAGAGGGGAAGATATCCCATTTAAAGGAATTGCTTATATTGGAGATTCTGATTTTTTCCATAGTGCTTTCCCTGGAATCTGTGAAGCAGTTGCTAAAGACTTACCAATGCTAATGTTATTAGTTGATAATCAAGGTGCTGTTTCTACTGGTAAACAAGCTCATTTTGGTATGAAGATCAATAATCAAATAAAACAGCTATCAATAAAAAAAATCTTACAAGCACTTGATGTTTCATCTTTAGAAGAAGCTAGCATAGTGGATAAAAAAGACTTAGCTTTAAAGCTTGTCAAAGGCTTAAAACACAATGGTTTTGCTGTATTAATAGTCCACACAGAGTAATTTTTGTTACTACCTAGCTAGCGTAATATTTTTAAGCAAATAACTTATAAGGTAAGATTTTATCCCCCAATTATACAAACTCGGTAAAATCTGTAAGGTATTATAAATGGCAGACTGGAGATACTTTGGAAAGCCGGTTTTGGGAGTGCAGCGAAAAAACCGGCGGTGAGGTAGAAACAAATTTTTTACCACAATCTTAAACCAGGTTAAGTTTGTAAAATTGTAAAAATCAAAATTTCTTTAAATTTTAATAAATTTAAGGCTTTTGTATTAATTTATTTAAATTAAATTATGAAATTATAAAACAAGACTTGCAAATATGAAGGCTTATATGATGCTATAATTTCAAGTAATTCCTTGATATTTTAAGGAATTAGCGTGAAATAGAAATAAAGGAGAGATATATGTCAAAGGAACAACTAGTCGTAGGCTCAAAGGTCAAAGACTTTATAAAAGAAGAAGAACTAAGAACTGATGGTGATTTGTTAGAAGCACTTTCAGAAAAGGTTGAAGTAATGCTAAAGTCTGCAATGAAAAGATGTAAAGAAAATGGCAGAAGTACAGTAAGACCTTGCGATCTATAAGCTTAAAGCTTACCAAAATAAAAAAGCTCCTAATTAAAAAATTAGGAGCTTTTTTTATCCCAATTTATCCAAATATAGCTGCAGATCTTAGAATCTTATTTGCTAGTCTTTTTATAAAGAACGTATTTTGTGAATGAATTTGTGGTGGGGGTTCAGGTTTTGATGGAACTTTTCCAAGTGCTTTATCTACATCATCTTTAAATAACTGGTAAGCACTTTTCCCTTGTTTACCTTCAGATTGAATAAATAAAGGATCTACAAGCTGTTTATGCAATTGATCAATAGCACCATCAAATGGCAAATCTTTAAAATCACTGGTTGGTATATTTGCACAAATCAATGTTTCTCTTTCTTCCGTAGGAACATCAAATGCCCCTAACCCTAATCTGATAAGTTTACCCGTAGATGGATCTTTCGCTTCACAATGAGCTGTTAAAAGAGCTCTTTGAGTACCAAGTGCTTTTAACATCTGAGGTGAATCACCTAGAAAATATTTATCAAGCAAATCACAAACAGCAAGAGTCTTTGAATAAATCCAGTAAAAAAGTTTATTTGTAGGTTTTCCAAACATCGTCGCAGGTGTACTGGTTTCCTTACATTTTTTATTTGTAACTATAAAATAAAGACCAGGTTTATCTATCTTTCCATCTTTATAATTTTTTATTTCCTCAACTTGAAGATTTATAGGAGTTAAATATTTTGCAATAACTCCAGGATCAAACAAATAATGCTTTTTACCTTTTTCATCCTTAATATAACAATCCCCACAAGTTTTAAGTAAATCCATCAATGGGTAAAATAGTATCGGTAAATTTGCACTTGCTTGAATTAAATCTTTGATTTTAAAATCATCTGGCTCTTTTCCAAATCTTGACTCAAGTTCTTTGGGAAGTAAGTACATCTTTGGGTACAAAACTAACCTACGTTCAAATTCACCAACAAGCACCTGCAAATCAGCACCGACTTCCTTTAAATGCTTACCAGTAATATCATCTGCGCGTTTTCCAGTCGCAAGATGATAACCCCTTTTCATAAATTTTTCAACCCATGTTTTAAGCGCATCAGGAGCATTAAAAAAAGATGTAAAATCAGTATCACTGCAAGTTCTTAAAATTGATGAATTTAACGATCGAAATGCCATCCCTGCTGCAGGAAATGAACCGGCAGAAGAACCTGAAAAAGTATTAAATGTAGGTTTTTGATTTTCTTTACTAAAAACAACCCCTAATAATTCAGCTATAGAATTAATAACAATTGTTGTACCACACTCTGATATTACCCTAATTTCACCACCCGAAAATATAGCGCCTTTAAGCATTTCTTTATCAGGCTCAAGAGCCCTTATAATTTCAGCAAGCTTTATCCTATGCGATTCAGAAAGAGAATTAATTAATGCCCTGACTTCACTTGCAATCATTTGACCACGGATAGCATAATGGTCAGTCATATCTAAACTATGATTATTTTTACTTATTATATTCTTCTGTATAAGATTTTCAAAGAAATTATCTAAAAGAGGTTCTTTATTTTGTGGGAAATGTCTGGGATTTCGTAAAAGATTTGCTTTATTTATAGACTTTAAATCTTGGCCATTGTACAGTTTTAAATTTTGGTTTGTAGGTTTCCTAGTCAAACCGTTTGGAAGTTCTAGCATAGTTTTTTGTTTTTATTATTTCTAGTTATTGTACAACAAAAAAACTACAAATAAAGTAAAAAGAATAGGTGCTTGAGAAATAAGAGCTATACACTATGCAAACATATTTTTTTCAAGAAATTTTCTTAGTGCATTAAAATATCCTTCTATTCGCTCTTTGGGAAGTGGATTTAAATCCTCATGCCCTAACTCTGGGAAAACATACAACTCTTTAGGCTTGTTTGCATTCTTAAAAAGCCTTAAGGATTGAGTTAATGGTGTTTTTAAATCTTTATCCCCATGTGCAATAAATACAGGGATATTTAGTTTTCTAATTAAATTCTTTCCATTAAACAAATCATCTATAACAAAACAGCTTGGGATATGAGGAAATCTCCAGTTACAAATATCTTTAACCGAACTAAATGAGTATAAAGAAACTAGCGCTCCAATATTTTCTTTTTGTTTTCTTAATTCATTTGCAGTTTCAAAAGCAATACCACCACCAAGAGAGACTCCATATAAAATAATATTTTTATCTTTAAATCCCTTTTCTTTCATAAGGTTATACATACGAAGAGCATCTGTAACCACTCCTTTTCGAGTAGGTGTTCCTTCGCTTTTCCCAAAACCCCGATAATCCATGATTAATACACTAGCTGGAATATATTCTTGAATTTTAAGACATTCTGGAAAACACTCATCTGCTATCCCGCTGTAACCATGCAAATAAATAATAACTGAGTCAGATTTTTCTTTTTCAAAAAAATAACCATGCAACTTAGGTTCATTAGGAGTATCTAAAACTATTTCTTCAAAATTTGTTTTTAGTCTGTCTGGAGAAGGGAAACTCTCTTGCGTAGGTCGAAATAAAAAACTATTTTGAAGGGCTTCTATCTTTTTATCAAATCCAAGTTCAATCCCTAGTGTTTTTAAAATATAACTTGATCCAAAACCTATTAACCCAATAGATCCTATTAAAGCTCTTGCCAGACAATTGGTTTCTGATTTTTTTATTAAGCTGCTAAGAATACTTGCTTTAGGAATTTCTTTTACTGGAACAGCTTTTGCTATATGTTCTTGAGTTTTCAAAACAGGATGATATGACTTTAAAGAAGTTAAGGATATTGGCTGTACTGTCATAATAATCTATTCTCTTATAAAAGCTTAAAGGTTTCAAGGAGCGGAGCTAAGATCTCGTTCTGGGCTGCACTTATAAAAGGCTTTATACAAATTTTAGATACCGTTTTACCTGATTCTATTAATGGTAAAAAGGCTTTATCTGTATTAGTTTTTTTAGAATATTCTGGATCATGTGAGTTTTTTATTAGATCTTCAGCAAACCTTGCAGCTCGCATTGTTAAGATCCTGTCATTGTGAACAAATGGCTTATTTAATTTAAATTTCTTAACTAAAGATTCAGAATAGTTTGTTTTATTATAATTTGCTTTCTTTAAAGGCTTCGTATAAATATCTATTTTTTCATGCTTAGATTCTATTAAATCAGATAAAAGATTATGGAGGTTGCTTTGTAAAACATAAATGTCTGCCAAGCCCACACTAAAAGCCTCTTCACCACTAAGTTTCAAGCCAAGATTTTTAATTGTAGCCGTACAAATCAGTCTTTTTGCCAGCTCTTTTCCTACAACAGCTGGCAGTCTTTCAGTACCACCCCAGTCAGGAATAATTCCAAGTCCAACTTCAGGCATAGCAACATAGCTTAAGTCTGTCATTATTCTATAATCACAAGCCAATGCTAATTCTAAGCCTCCACCTACAGCGGGTCCATCAATAATTGCAACCGTAGGAATCTTACATGTAGCTATAGTATCTACCATAGACTTCCCTAGATTTCTAAACTCAAGAATTTTATTAACTTTCCATTTTGTACTTTCAATATAATTCAAATCTGCACCAGAACAAAAAGGTCCACCTCCTTGACTTTTAAAAATAATAGCTTTAACCTCTTTTAATTCAAAGTTTTTTATAGCTATTTTTATTCCCTCAAGCATTTCAGGAGAGAGAGAATTTTGAACCATTTGAAGATTTTGAATATGCAATCTGCCCAAAATTATAAATCCAATTTCATTTTGAATATATGTTTGTATACCAGCTATATCCAAAGTATCTACAGGAAGGATTTCACCTGACTTTGATATTCCTGTAGGCTCTATTAAATCTTTATTTGCAATCTGTGTTAATTCTTCCAAGACTTCCCGTTTTAAACTTCTTATAAGTTCAAAAGGTCCAATATTATATTTGAAACCTTCTTTACAAGCAATTTCTATATCCTGAATAGTCGCCAATCCTTGATTATAGATTTCCTGAGCAATTGTTATATAAGCTGCTTGAAGTCTTTTAGTAATAAGTTCTTTAGCTTTTGGAGGATTTTTTGTATGTGCTGGTTGAAAAATTAAGAGGTCATATGGCTCTACTATAAAAGGAAGTTTTAAATTATCAAAATCCTGTCCTACTTTATTCAAATATTTTGAAACATTAAAATGTTGTTCTTCTGCTTTTGTCCTAATTAGACTAATAACCAAAGCAGGCTTAAAGAATGAACCAAGATTGTCCAAGTTATCTACAATTTTGGTATAAATTATTTTTTGTCTTAAGTTGCTTTCTGCCTTTTCTATCAATTCTTTCTTTTTTATAAGTATCTTTTTTGTTTCATCTTTTGAAGAAGTCATATGCAAGGCATCTTCTAATTTATGAATTTGCTTATATAAGTCAACCTCGTCCTCAAAAAAAGCTAGCTTAGGAGCAGCAGCAAATTGTCTTTTTGCTTTTTTTGTTTGAATTTTATATTGTTTTGAATAGAAGACTTCAAGAAAAACTTTATCAATAAACTCAAGCATTGCAACTTTTTCATATAAGATCTTTGCAGCTTCATTTAGCAATCCCACTAAAATCCTGTTTGCAACAGCACCTGGAGAATCTCTCCAGCAAATAATAGGCTTTTTACCCATAGCAATTGCTAGATTTTGCATAGCCTGAATAACTTCAAGAGAAGTGTGCTTTGTCGCAATTATTTCTACTAATGGATTTCTATCTGCCGGAAGAAAATAATGAAACCCTACAACTCTTTCTGGATTAGATACCTTAGATGCTATTTCTTCTACACTTAAAGATGAAGTATTTGTAGCTAAAATTGCTTTGTTTGAGTTTAGTGCAAAATTAAAAAACTGAAAAACATTTTGTTTAAATTCTAAGAGTTCAGGACCAGCCTCAAGAACCATCATCACATCAGAATATGTATCTTCTTTTATTGAAGGATTTTTCAAAAGAGCATTACTTAAAAACTGCATAACAAGTTCTTTTGCTTGCTCCTGAGATCTGAAACATGACCTATCAATTTCATCAAAAGGAATCGTACCTCTATCAGGAAAAACAACCGTTTCTTTAATTAAGAACTTATTTTTTATTAGCTCTAATTGGGATTTTGAAAGCTTTCTTTTTGTCTGAGCCTTTTCAAGAGTACTTAAAGCATTCTTTTTAGATTGCTCAAGTTTTTCTTTATCAATATCTTGCATTATTACCGGAACAGATGCTCTTGGGTAAGTACTTGAAATATTTGAACCCATTACACCAGAAGCACCAAATATAAGAGTTCCTTTTTTTTGTATTTCATTTAAAATTTCTATGCCTTGTTTAAATGAAATAGAATTAAAATTTTCATATAAATTATTAATGCTCATTTTCTAATTATTATAATTTGTGTATCCAATCATTTCTACATACACAACACAATTTTATTGGAGAACAATGCTAGTCAAACGTTTCTACCTATCGCTCGTTTCGCACTAATGCTCAACTCGCTCTTTGTTACATGGCGCTTTTTGGTGAATAAATCACACAAAAAGCTTATTTATGTTCTTAATATGTTATAGCTAGGCAGTAACAGTTAAACCTTAATATTATAGTCTTAAATAAGTAAAGCCTAAAATTTACTATTGAAATAATTACCTAATTTCATCATTGCTTTTTATTATTTGGTATGTTAAATTAAACCTAATTTTTACATGTTTAAGTTTAAACAGTGTTGCATATTATCTGGTATCTTTTCAATGTAGAAAAAGGAACAAAGATGTCTATCTCTAAACTAACTTTAACATCAATAGCAAGACCAGGGATTGAAGCAAGAGGTAAGGTTGTTAAAGCAAAAGATTTTGAACGTACTCTACGCGAAGCATTAGGGCTTAGAAAAGTTTTTGGTGCTTTTTCTCCTGATAGCTCCGTACCAATTGGAAAGATTGTTAGTTTTCTTTTACCAGAATATAATCCGATTTTAAAAAAGCTTATTGGTTATTTACCTAAAAAAACTGAAGCAAGAATTGAAACAATGTTAGATTTTTTCCCCGTTAGGTTAGGAACAAAAATCAAGACTTTTCTAAATGAAATACCAAGGCATATTGAACTTTCTGGAATTAAGCAAAAGTTTGTAGTAGACAATACTATAGAGTTTGATCCTGATTATAAGAATGACAGAATCCCTTACGATCCTGCAGTTGATCTTAGTGTGGTAGCAATAAAAAAATTATTACTTGAAAACAAGATCGATCCACGAGAAATAGGCAATTTTTATCTTGCGACATCTACAAGCAATTCTCTTGACCCACCACCATCAGCAAGAGTTTTAGCAAAATTAGTTAAAGATAAAATCATTGATAAAAAAGTTATTGAGGGGAATGGCAAATTAGGCTGGAAACCTAAAGTAATAGCTGAAGGATGCGCTGGTTCTGTAAGAACTCTTGAAGAGATTGAAAAAGATATGAGGCTTAGACTACAAGACAATCCATCTGATCATAGATATGCCCTGGCAGTATTTTCTGCCGCAAATTCTATTCACCTTGATTCTGCAAATCCTCATGAAATTATAAATTATGGGGATGGTGCTACAGCTGCACTGTTTGAGTTTCAGGAAAATAATTCTGGAAATATTCTTATTGGAGAAG
>JAHFBD010000075.1 GCA_023250175.1 Candidatus Melainabacteria bacterium | reverse complement strand
TTTCTACTTATGCAACTTGGTGGATTAGACAAGGTATAACAAGGGCTTTAGCTGATAAATCCAGAACAATTCGAGTCCCTGTTCACATGGTAGAAACTATAAACAAGTTTAAAAAAATAACGAGAGAGTTATCTCAGGGATTAAACCGCAGGCCTACTGAGCATGAATTAGCTGCTGCTCTTGATGTCTCAGTTCAAAAAGTTAAGGAAATTGTTTCTGCAAACAGAACACCAGTTTCTTTAGAAACCCCACTTGGAAAAGAAGAGGATAGCAGACTTGGTGATTTTATTGCTGATGCTGAATCCGCTCAACCTGATAGCTCAGCTACTGATGAACTTTTAAGATCAGACATTGAGCAAGTATTAAATTCTCTTTTACCAAGAGAAAGAGAAGTAGTAAGACTACGATATGGGTTAGATGATGGACGTGAAAGAACCCTTGAAGAAGTAGGACAACTATTTGGTATAACTCGTGAGCGTGTTAGACAAATAGAGTTTAAAGCTATGAGAAAGCTTAGACAGCCTGATAGATGCACAAAGCTTGAAGGTTATTTGTCTCATTAAATCTAAAGGTTTGAAGATAATTTACTAGCAGGGTTAAGGTTATTTAACTCTGCTAGTTTTTATTTATGAAGACATAATTATCTTAAAGTACTTTGTCTTATAATTTGGTACCATTTACACAATTTGTTTAATCAATATATTTAAGAAACTTATGAAAGGACAATACTCATGCAAGTAACTAATGGTTTGCAAAAACCTATTTACACTAAAGCACTTCTTAATAGAGATGAAGTAGTTGAACTTATAGAAAGGGCCAATGAGGGGGATGATAATGCAAGAAATGAAGTTATAGAAAGAAATATGAGGTTAGTTATTTCCATTGCATCAAAATATCCAAATTGTGGGATTGACGTAGATGATTTAATACAAGAAGGCGTTTTTGGTGTAATGAAGGCAATTAAGAAATTTGAAAAGGAAAGGAACACAGAGTTTTCAACCTATGCAACCTGGTGGATAAGACAAAGTATCGGTGAAGCTATAAGAAATACTTCAAGATTAGTACGGCTTCCTGGAGGAAAACATGAAGAGGTAAATAAAGTAAGGAAATTGCAAGGCTATGAATTCACTGAGGATGAGCTTGCTGAAAAGTTAGATATGAGTACAGCCGGGGTAAGAGATTTATTACAATTAGCCCAAAAAGAAACCTATTCAATACATAGTTCCGTTGAGACTAGGGACGGTAGCTATAAAATATCTGATTTTTTAGAAGATACTCATGAAGAGAATGATATTAACGTTTATCAGGAAGTTATCGATGTTCTTGATGCTTCTGTTAAAGAAGGGCTTTTAACAGAAAGAGAGAAAGATATTTTAATATTATCTTTTGGTTTAAGTGATGAAGGTAAACTGACCTTAGAGAAAATCGGTGAAAAGCACGGAATTACAAAGGAAAGAACCAGACAGATTAAAGATGCAACATTAACTAAACTTTATTTAGAGAAAAAAGATGAATTAGCTCCATTAGTTTCAGGAAAAACTTGTGTAACAGATAATTAAGCTATTTACGACTTTTTATTATCTTAACGAAATCTTTAACGTATTATAGTTTCATATTTATACAAAGGGGATTTATATGAACTATTCAATTCAAAAATTGATAGAAGACTTCATTAAAAAAATTGGTGAAGAGGATCTGAAAACTATTGATACAGTGTCACCAGAAGTAGCATTGAACTATGTGGTTTTCTTATATAGAAAGTTTTATTCAGCATATCCTACGGGTGATGTCTATGAAATTTTAGTAGAGAAATTTGCTAAAACCAAGGCTGCATAAGAACTGTATATATCTTTTTATATCGTGAGATCATAAAATAATTCTATATTTTATGATCTTTTTCTTTTTTAGCGTTACCATATTTCACTAATATGGTGGATTTAGTAAATGAACAAAAAGTTAGTTATGAAGTGGTAACCATTGGCGGACGTAAAAAAGCCCGGAAGACATTTGGTTTTGATGAGATTTCTTTGGTGCCAGGAAAAGTTACTTTAGATATTGATCTTTGTGACACAAGCTTTATTTTAGGAAAGCATAAGTTTGCCTTTCCAATTATTGCATCAAGTATGGATAGTGTGATTAGTCCAAAGAGTGCCGTGGAATTAAGTAATCTTGGTGGGCTTGGAGTTTTAAACCTACAAGGACTTTATACACGATATGAAAATCAAAGTGAGGTTTTAGAAAAAATTACAAGTGTTGACAATGATGGCTTTGTTTCACTTATGCAAGAGGTATATAAAGAGCCTATTAAAGAACACCTAATCATAAAACAAATTCAAGAAGTAAAATCTAAGAATGCAATTTGTGCTGTTTCATCCACACCTAATGTTGCTAATGTTTATGGACCAATCGCTCAAAACGCTGGTGCTGATATTTTTGTAGTTCAAAGTACCGTAGTATCAATAGAGCATAAATCACAAGACAAATCCACATGTTTTAATTTAAAAGATTTTATACAAAAGATGAAAATACCAGTAATAGTTGGAAATTGTGTAACATATGAAGTAGCTATAGATCACATGAAAGCAGGTGCTAGTGCTGTTTTAGTTGGAATTGGACCTGGTGCTGCCTGTACTAGTCGTGGTGTTCTTGGTATAGGTGTTCCAATGGCTACATCAATAGCTGATTGTGCACAAGCACGAGATGATTATTTTTCAAAGACAGGTAGATATGTTCATGTTATAGCAGATGGTGGAATGTCCGTTGGCGGAGATATTTGTAAAGCAATTGCTTGCGGTGCAGATGCAGTTATGATTGGGTCCCCACTGGCTAAGGCTAAAGAAGCACCAGGAAATGGATATCACTGGGGTATGGCTACACCAAGTCCTGTTTTACCCAGAGGAACAAGAATTAAAGTAGGAACACTAGGTACATTAAAAGATATTTTATTAGGACCAGCTAAATATGATGATGGTTCACAAAATTTAGTTGGGGCATTGAAAACATCAATGTCAACCTTAGGAGCACAAAACATAAAAGAAATGCAACAAGTAGAAATAGTTATAGCTCCATCGATTTTAACTGAAGGAAAAGTATTTCAAAAAGCCCAGAAATTAGGGATGGGGAAATAGCTTTTATGATTTTCTTTGTGAATTAAAAATAGCTAAAATTTATTTAATCTGATCAAAAATAGCTCTATATGACGGGTTTTGAATACTTACTTAACTCTGTGTTAATTTTAACCAGGTATTTGTTTTATAGTATTTGTACAATATATTTGTAAGTTACAATGTTACTAATTTCATAGCTCTTTATCACATAAAGCTATAAAGCATAATTCGTAAAAGGAGAAATAAGTGAAGAAAATAGCAAGTAAGACTTTATTAGGTGTTTTTGTTTGTTTAGTTTTTATGTTTCTTATTAAGAATGATGCTTTATCGCAGACTTGTGAAAAAGGTAATGTGGTTTGTCCAGAAGGACAAGTGGCATGTTGTGAAAAATTTAAACCACATTGTAAGGATGGAGAAGCAAAGTGTTGTAAAAAGAAAAAAGATGGCAGTGGATTAAAATGCCATGATAAAGAAGGAAATACTTATCCAGTAGAATGTAAGGAAAGCTGTAGCGAAGAACAGGATGAAGCGGAGGAAGCCCAAGAAGATACTGAAAGCACTACTAATGTAGAAACAGTACCTGCTCCAGAACGACAAGCAGAAACAATTGAGAGAGACCTAAATGCACGAGTTACTCCAGGTATTGCTTGTACTTCTATTACTACTTCTATATGTGGCAGCTGGCTTATAAATAGTTGCACAAAGTGTTTAGCAAGTGATGGGAGTGATTGCGTTTTATTATCACAATCATGTACATGTAAAGTACCAACTGGCAGATGTAATCAAGATTCAGACTGTCCAAATAGTACTTGCAATATTACAACATGTTTTTGTAGACCTGCTAGTACTACATCTTCATCAGGTAGCATACCATCTTCATCCTCATCAGGCAGCACATCGTCTTCATCCTCATCGGGTAGTCCAATACCTCCTGGAACATCACCTTGTTCTTACAACACTACCGATCCTTGTCCTAATATCACTGGTAAGAGTTGCTATCAATG
This sequence comes from Candidatus Melainabacteria bacterium, assembly GCA_023250175.1. GTDB lineage: Bacteria > Cyanobacteriota > Vampirovibrionia > 2-02-FULL-35-15 > 2-02-FULL-35-15 > JAHFBD01. The sequence goes on along the minus strand of JAHFBD010000075.1, from coordinate 5,510 downwards.
TCTAAAGTCTGGTGGATCACTATGCCTTTTAGGCGACCAAAATTGTTATTGTGGATTACAACAATTTAAATGCCAAGTAGATGCTGATTGCTCTTCTTATACTCCTCAACCAAAAGTTTGCACCAATTGCCAGTGTACATCTCCTGACTCTTGTACTGAAAATACTGTAAATGGTGTAACAAGCGCTAGTGGAACTTGCAGCTCACCCGTGTATCGATGTGGATATAATTCATCAAGCCTAAGTGCAACTCCTGATTGTTTCATTCCATGTGGAATATATAATACCAATCAGTGTGGTGGTGGATGTTCAACAAAAGGAAATTCTTGTTCATTTGACAGTACCGGTACTATTTGTACATGTATACCACCATGTTCAAGTACAAACCTAACTGGTTGGTGTTCTACTGGACAAAAGTGTGTCAATGGTGCCTGTATACCACCATGTTCAAGTACAAACCTAACTGGTTGGTGTCCTACCGGACAAATATGTTTTAATGGTACTTGTACAACACCATGTGCAAATCGAAGTGCAAATTCGTGTAGCACTGGAGCTGAATCTTGCCCAACCGGACAAACTTGTGCCATAAGTAGCTCTTTAACTAATTGTTCATGTCAAAATACTTCTTGTAGCTATGACTCTGCAACTGCATCTTGTAAAGGATTATGTTCTACTCCAGGACAGGGCTGTAACTGGACAATAAATTCAACTACTGCACCAGCATGCAATTGTTCACAAAATTGTACTTTGAATTCAACGGGAAATGGTTGTGTCGGATATTGTTCCAAATGGAATAAGTGTACTTTTACTCCAAATCCAATGCCAGGAATGCCTGGTACATGTAACTGCGCTCTCTAACTTTATAGCTCCTTCTTTAGCAACTAATACGATCTAAAATAAAGATTGTTTAAATTCCTTTTCAAACCTTCCTTGCAAAAGCCACTATCCACTCAACACCGGGTCGTCTGCTTAGATCAGGCTCTTTGCCAATGTCAATTATTTTAAATTTGCTTGCTTCTAAAAAAGTTTTTACCTTGTCTTCAGTATAGTATCTGAAAAAACGATCATGATTTGATAACTTATCTTTTATAACTTCTGTTTCATTACTTCCTGTTTGTGCTTTGACATAGGTATACAGTACTCCTCTATCTTTTAGTACTCGGTTAAATTCAGTTAATGTATTTTCCACATCTTCTATAGTTTCTAAATGAACCAATGAAGAATTTGCCCAGATACCATTAAATAAATTATTTGCAAATGGCAACTTTAAAAAGTTAGCTTGTATAAGGCTCATTGATGGATACTTTTCTTTTCCAACCTTAAGTAACCCCGAAGAAAGATCGACACCTACAGTATGTAGTCCTTTTTGTGTTAAAACATTCATATCTTTTCCCGCACTACATCCAGCATCGAGCACTAGTGAATTAGGTGGAATTAGAGAAATAAATTTATCAATGTTGTGGTCGAGGACTATATTTTCAATAGCTTTTGAATACTGATTTGCGTTTAGGTTATACCAATCTATCGTGTCCTTGAAGCCTGCTATTTTCATAACTACAAACAATAGCAAAGGTTATTCGTAAGAAACAAGAAACATTACACAAGAATAATGTAATGAAAATCTTACATGGTTAAACCCTCTTTACCAAAATCTTTCTGCTAGGATAAATGTTAATTACAAAACAAGCATTTATGAAGATTAAGTTTACTGAGTTAACTAATTTAGCAAGTGACTATTCACGTAGTTATATAGGGGAATTTACCTCACTTTTTAGGCCGTCGAAAAGAAAACATGACTATGATTCTAATGGAAAGAAGGTCTCATTACCTAACCCAGTCACTCTAAATACTCTTGTAGTAAATGTAAAAAATCCTGATGGGAAAGTTCGTGAAAGAGTAGTAGATTATCTTGGTAGCAAACTTTTATTGAGTAGCTGGCAAAGACGTGAGTTTAGCCCTGAGCTCATAAAAGAGCTTGAGAAACTTGGTCAGGAAATTTTACAAGAAGGCTCAGAGGGTAATGTAGTTATTAATAGCAACACAGCAAAGGTTTATGGAAATAATTGTTTTATTGAAAACAGCAATGGTGTTCGAGTTTATGGAAATGGTTCTTTCGTACAGGATCTCCCAGAAGCAATCGTAAAAGGAAATACTGTTGTTTTAAAAGAGACAGATACGGCTCCAAACTTTAGACGGTTTGTAACTGCTTCTGATCTATACTCTTATTATTTTTGTCCACACAAACCATGGAGAGACTCGAATTACATTAAAGAAAAGACGGGTAAACTAAATGACTTTTTAAAATTGCTTTGGGAAAAAGGGATTCTTTATGAACAAAAAGTAGTCTCAGAAATAAAAGACTATGCAGATTTGTCAGAAGGAACAGAGATTGAAAGATCACAAAATACTATAAAAGCTATGCAACTAGGGATTCCACTAATTTATCATGGAATTTTAATGGTAGATGAAATCTTTGGAGAACCAGATCTTTTACAGCGTCAAGCAGATGGTACTTACATACCGATTGATATAAAGTCTGCTATGGGTGTTGAAGGGGCTGATGAAGATTCAGATGGAAAACTAAAGGAATACTACGCTTGGCAATTAGGACTTTATGCAGATGCTCTGATTCGTTTAGGATTTGCAAAAGAAAAAAAAGGAATTATTTTAGATGTAGAGGGGAAAAGGGTTGAATATGATTTAAATCTCCCAAGGAATAAGAGAGATAAGCGCAGTTGGTGGGAAGTTTATCAAACAAAAAAAGATGAGGTTTATGCTTTAATTCAAAACCGTGTTAGAAATAATCCTGCTTTGTTTTCCGGTTGCAAAATGTGTGATCATATTGAGGCTTGTACAAAATGGTGTGAAGAATATAGAGATTTAAGCTTAATCTATAAATTAGGCAGATCGTATAGAGATACCATTGTAGAAGATACAAACATTAAAACAATTGATGATCTAGCCAAAGCAAATGTTGATGAGTTATTAAAAGAAAAGGAAGAAAAAGGCGGGGATTTTTTAAAGGGGATTGGTGAAGGACGGTTATTACCATTTATTAGGCGTGCTCAATATTTAACCTCTGGAGCTACTGGGGTTAAACTCCTAAATCCAATTAAACTCCCGGAGAAAAAGATAGAATTATATTTTGATATTGAAGCAGATCCCACACAAAATTTTGTCTATCTTCATGGAGTATCAGAAAACAGAGATGGCAATATCGTTTATAAAGCATTTGTCGCAAATGAATTAAATGCTAATGGTGAAAAACAAGCCTGGAAAGACTTCTGGGATTATATAAGATCTCTTCCTAAAGACGAATTTTCTGTCTATCATTATGGAGTTTATGAAAGAGTAACAAACAATCAATTACTTACAAAATATCCGGATGTTGTTACTAAAGAAGAAATAGATAATTTCTTTCAATCAGAAAACACTGTAGATTTATATAAGATTATTGATAGAGATACAGACTGGCCTTTAAAAAGTTATTCTCTAAAGCCAATAGCCCAATCTCTTGGTTTTAAATGGCGTGATGCTCATCCATCAGGAGCTGCTTCAATTATGTGGTATAACGAGTGGCTAAGAACAAAAGATCCCGATGGAATGAAAAGAATTCTTGAATATAATGAAGATGATTGTTTAGCTACATTTGTATTGAAGAAATATTTAGTCGAAGAGATGAAAAAGTATGTCGAGGGCTTAGAAAAGCAATTACAAAAACTAGATGAAAATAAAAGAATCCCACTTCCACTTGTGTAACTATAGATAATAAAGCTCTGATTGTATCTACCTGTTGATTCAAAAAATTTGTTACTACCTAGGCTAACGTAATATTTCTAAGTAACCAACTTATAAAGTAAGATTTTATCTGATTTATTCAGTAAAATCTGTAAAGTGTTATAAATAGCAGTCCGAAAGCACTATGGAAAGCCAGTTTTGGGAGTGTAGCGAAAAAACCGGCGGTAGATAGAAACAAAAGATTAAGTAATTTAAAACTTTTAAAATATAGATAGGTATTGGTTGTACAATGACATAAAAAATGAGTAATCAGACAGAAATGGCTTTAAAAGAAGAAGATAAAAACATTGAATTTTATGACTCAATACTTGTTCTTGATTTTGGTTCACAATACTCAGAATTAATAGCCCGGCGAATAAGAGAATTAAATGTTTATTCTGAAGTTATTTCATACCGTACCCCACACGAACAAATAAAAAAAATATCACCTAGAGGAATAATTTTATCTGGTGGTCCAAACAGTGTCTATGATCCTGGAGCTCCTTCTTGTGATCCCGAAATTTTTAATCTTGGTATACCAATTCTTGGAGTTTGTTATGGAATGCAGCTTATGACAAAGGTACTAGGCGGTACTGTCATACAAGCAAATAAGCATGAGTATGGAAAAGCTGTTTTAGAAATCAATCCGAAAGATAAGTTGTTTTTAGATCTTGAAAGTAAATTTGTTAGCTGGATGAGTCATGGAGATAGTGTTGTTGAGGTACCCGCAGGGTTTACAATAAGTGCACAAACTTTTAATACTTCTTGTGCCGCAATATCAGATCATAATAGAAAACTTTATGGTGTTCAGTTTCACCCAGAAGTTATTCATACTATGAATGGTATAGAAATTTTAAGGAACTTTGCAATAAATATTTGTAACTCAAAACCTAGTTGGACAATGAAAAAATTTATTGAGGATTCAATAAATCAGGTTCGTGCGAGAGTAAATGATAAAAGGATCTTACTAGCTTTATCCGGTGGAGTAGATAGTTCTACCCTTGCATTTCTTTTACATAAAGCAATTGGTGATAATTTGACTTGTATGTTTATTGATCAAGGTTTTATGAGAAAGGGTGAACCTGAAAGACTAATAACTACTTTCAAAAATGAGTTTCATATTAATGTTCATCATATAGATGCTAGAAATAGATTTGTATCTAGTATTAAAGGTATTGTCGATCCTGAAGAAAAAAGAAAAATTATTGGTAGAGAGTTTATTAGAGTATTTGAAGAAGAATCTAAAAAAATAGGACCTTTTGATTATTTAGCTCAAGGGACTTTATATCCAGATGTTATAGAATCTGCAGATTCAAATATAGATCCAAAAACTGGTGAGCGTGTGGCCGTCAAAATCAAATCACATCATAATGTTGGCGGGCTTCCTAAAGATCTTCAATTTAAGCTTGTTGAACCATTTAGAAAGTTGTTTAAAGATGAAGTTAGAAAAGTAGCACGTGAGCTTGGTGTACCAAAAAGAATAATTGAAAGACATCCGTTTCCAGGTCCTGGACTTGCTATAAGAATTATTGGGGAAGTGACAGAAGAAAAACTCATTACTTTGCGAGAAGCAGACTCAATAATCAGGGATGAAATAAATAAATCGGGTTTATATAACTCCGTATGGCAGGTATTTGGAGTTCTTTTACCAATACAAAGTGTTGGTGTTATGGGTGATAAAAGAACATATTCAAACCCTATTGTTTTAAGAGCAGTTACTTGTGAAGATGGAATG
>JAHFBD010000074.1 GCA_023250175.1 Candidatus Melainabacteria bacterium | reverse complement strand
AAGTATTATAAACAATCCACCAAAAGCTACTGGTTTCAAATAAGGATCTTTCATATATAAACCTTAGCATTATTTTTATTTTCTTTATATAATTTGTTTAAATAATGATAAATCACAATGCTTCCTGAGCATGATAGATTTAATGAATGGACCATGCCAAATTGTGGAATCTCTAAAGTAGGATAGTTGTTGTTTTTTATAAATTCATTAGGAAGCCCACCTTTTTCAGCACCCAATAAAAATAAAGGATTAGAAGGATACTCAAAATCAAATAATGAAATTGAACCTTCGGATTGCTCTATAAGAATCAGGTTATAACTTGTGGTTTGAATATAATTTGTAAAATCCTCAAGCTTTTCGAAATATGTAATTTTTGTCCATTTATTACTTGATACAGCAGCATAAGTATTAAAACTTTTTTCACCGATTAAAAAAAACTCTTTAACTTTTGCACAGTGTGCTGTTCTTAATAAAGAACCAATATTAAATTCTTTGGATATATTGTGAACAGCAACAGAAAAAGGATGTGTCCATGAAAAATATTCGGTAACTTTTTTTTCTCTTTCTTCTGTCATATACCGCCGGTTTTTTCGTTGCACTCCCAAAACCGGCTTTCCAGAGTGCTTCTAGTCTGCTATTTATAATACCTTACAGATTTTACCGAATTTTTGTAATTTTGGGGATAAAATCTTACCTTATAAGTTATTTACTTAGAAATATTACACTAGCTAGGCTAGGAATCCTAAGATCTGTACAGTTCAAACTTTTGATTTATTAACCTCTTGTAGTGAAACATTAATTAAAGGTCTTTTCCCGATTAATTCTAAAACACTTTTATTTACAGTATCTCTTACTACTGATCTTAAATTAATGATTTCTTTTTCTTTCCTTTCAACAGATTGCTTAACAGCTTCTTTAATCAGGTCATTTGTACCTAAGCAAAATGCTCGCCAGTCTTTTCCTTTTGCAAATGAACAACCATCTGCAATTATTTCAGGACCGGCTACAATGTTTCTTTCATTATCAAGAGCTAGTGCTATTGTTATAGTTCCTTCGGCTGAAAGAGTTTGTCGTTCTTTCATTGTTATTTCATCAATGTCCAGTCCTTTTGCTTGATTGTAGTAAATTGATTGGGCGGGTGTCTTATTTGCAATTCTTGCTACTTGCTCTCTTAATTCTAAAACATCACCATTCTTAAGTATGTGAATATCATTTGAGCTTATACCCATATACTCAGCCAGGTTACTATAAATAACTAACTGTCTTTCTTCTCCATGCGATGGAACAAATGATCTTGGCTTTGTAATCGTAAGGATAAATTTTGTTTCTTCACAAGCTGCATGTCCAGAAGCATGAACCCCTTGTCCTCTTCCTCCAATGACTTGCACTTTTTGGACAAAGAGTTGATCTATTGTATGTGCCAGTATCCTAGCTGTTCCTGGAGGTGGGTTAGCACTTACAATGATAGTATCTTTTGACTTTAGTTTAATTAAAGAGTGTTCTTGTTTTGCTATTTCAATTAATGCAGGTAAAAAATTCCCATGTTTTCCAGAGACAATAATAATAGTGTCCTTTTCTTTTACATGATCCAAATCCTTCTCTTCTATGAATAAACCCTTATCAACTTTAAGAAAGTCCGTTTCAATTGCGGCATTGATTTTATTTATTAAGTAGCTTCCAGAAAGCAAAACTTTTTTATTAAATTTTTGTGCCAGATTGAAAAGAATTTGAAATTTGTGAATATTGCTTGCATAGCTGAAAATAATTATTCTTGAATTTGAGTCTTTAATAATATCCTGAAATCTTTTTGTGATAGAGCTTTCTGACTGTGCATATCCTGGGCTTTCTATATTTGATGAGTCGCTGATTAACAGGTCAATGCCTTCTTCTCCTGCTTGGGAATATGAAAAATAATCGAATAAAATATTGTCGGGTGGAGTTTGATCGACTTTAAAAGAACCTGTGTACAAGATGTTTCCAGCTAGTGTTTGAATAAATAATCCATAAGTATCTGGTAGGGTTGATGTGTTTTGTAAAGGTTTAATTTTAAATCCAGTACCAACTTCAAAGTCTTTTCGAGGTTCAATATAATCGTAAGATGGGAGTTTGGTATTTTTGGATAATTGTTTTTTTACAGTTTCTATTGCTAATTTAGAACCCCAGATATGAGGGATTTTTACTTTCTCTAAGAGATAAAATGCTCCACCGCAGGAATCATCATGTGCTGAGGTTAAAACCAGTCCTTTAATTTTGTCTTGATTTTCAATTAGATAATTAGTATTTGGCAAAACGAGATCGACACCGGTTAAATCTGCAGAAGGAAGCATCATGCCAAAGTTTATGATTATAATTTCATCCTTATATTCTATAAGCCAGGAATTTTTTCCAATCTCACCTTGTCCACCAAGTGGTATTGCTTTTAAAAAATCAGTTCCAGTTCTTTGTTTCATAAAAATAAATAAGACTATAAATTAAGACTTGGTTTTATACAGGTAGTTTACTAAAGAAAAACGCTTGTAATTTTTTTGCTCCTTCAACAATTCTTGGTCCAGGTCGGTTTAAAAGACTATCATCAATCACAGCAATATTCTTTGTTTTTATTGCATTAAGTAAATCCCACCCTGATCTGTTTAAAACTTGAATCGTATCTACCCTTTCACCAAAACCACACCATGAAATAATTATTTTTTCTGGATTGTATTCAAATAGTTTATCAATATTAATTGGAATGCTTCTTTTTCCTGATTGTATGAGGCTGTAATCACCGCCTGCAATTTCTACTATTTCTGGTATCCAGTTTCCTGAGATTGTTGGGGGATCATGCCATTCTTCAATGTAAACCTTTGGCTTATAAGAGGTTTTTTGATTATTTTTTTTAATTTCATCTAAATCAGCTTTTATTTTTTTTACTAGTTCTTCGGCTTCTTTTTTTGCATTTATTATTTTTCCTGTTTCCAGAATATCTTCATATATTTGATTTAGTGTTAATGGATCAGAATGGTAGACATTAAAACCAGAGTCTTTAAGTTTTAAAGCAATTTTTTCTTGTACGATGTTGTTGGTTATAATCAGGTCTGGTTTCAATTTTTCTATTGATTCATAATTAAGCTTTATCCAGGAACCTACGGTGGGCTTTTCTTTTAATAAATCTTTCGGAAAATCACAATATGTAGTCTTCCCAATAATTAAATCTTGTTTCCCAAGGAGACAAATAATTTCACTATGAGCTGGTGAGCATGAAACTATTGTGGGACCGTTGCTATTCATAGAGAGATAATAATATCGAAGTTTTGTATAATTGTGTAATTCTTATATAAGTGTAATACAGTAAATACTAAACTATTAGAAGTATTTTTACTTAAATTGACGTGTTTATGCATACGATAGTTTACATCTACAGATTAGAATAAGTAGATGATAAAGAACATTGTAGCAATATCATCTGTTTATGGTCCAATTCAATCCTGGCGAATGGGTTCTTCATTAGGAATTGATTTAATCATGGATCCATCTACATGTTCGTTTAATTGTACATATTGTCAGCTAGGATTTATTCAAAGGATTACAAGTGAAAGAAAAGTTTATGTTTCTACCTCTACAGTTCTTGAGGACTTTAAAAAAAGCAATTGGAAAGAAGCTGATGTAATAACTTTTAGTGGTAGTGGTGAGCCTACACTAGCATTAAATATTAAAGAAGTAATCAGTGAGATTCAGTCAATAACAAATCACTCAAAACCAGTAGTGATTTTGACAAATGGAACATTGCTTAATAATCCAGCAGTTTTAAATGATGTCATAAATGCTGATGTCATTTCTGTAAAGCTTGATGCGCCAGACGAAGAAACTCTTCAAGCAATAAACAGACCAGCATCAACAGTTCATTTAAAGGATATTGTATCTGGTGTAAAAAAACTAAAACAAGAGTTCAAAGGAAAAGTACAGCTTCAAATAATGTTTATGCCCCAAAATAAAAATAAAATTGATGAGCTTGCAAAACTAATTAATGAAATTAAACCAGATGAAGTTGCTTTAAATACACCTACAAGGCCTTATCCAAACGGGTGGGACATTATTACGAGAGGGGCTCATGGTGAGGATATTAAAAAAATTAAACATGATACAAAGCCTTTGAAAATGTTAACAAAAGATGAAGCTGTTAACATTGAACTAAGATTAAAAGAATTAACAGGGTTGTCTATAATTTCTGTGTATAGGAAATAGCTTTATAAGTTATAATTATTAGGTTATAAAAGAGGAGACAAAAAGATGAAATTTGCAAAAAGAATGGAATCATTACCACCTTATTTATTTGCTGAAATTGATAAAAAAAGACAAGCAGCAGTTGCTCGTGGAGTGGATATTATAAATATGGGAATTGGGGACCCTGATCAACCTACACCAAAACATATTGTAGATGCTATGCATAAAGCTATTGATGATCCAAGTACACATAATTATCCTCCATATCAAGGAATGAAAGAGTTTAGAGAATCTACGGTTAAATGGTTTGAAAAACGTTTTGGTCAAAAATTTAATCCAGATACTGAATGTCTTTCATTGATTGGTTCTAAAGAAGCTATTCATAATTGTATCTTTGCAACGATTGATCAGGGTGATATAGCTCTATTGCCAGATCCTGCCTATCCGGTTTATAAAACTTCTACTATGCTATCTGGTGGAAAACCCTATACCATGCCTCTTTTAGAAGGAAATAATTGGTTACCTGATCTTAGTAAGATTCCCAATGATATAGCGCAAAAAGCAAACATCATGATTGTAGGCTACCCAAACAATCCTACAGGTGCAATTGCTCCTATAGAGTTTTATGATGAAGTAATAGCTTTTGCAAAAAAATATGACATCATTGTTTTATCAGATAATGCATATTCGGAAATTACATTTGATGGATATATTGCCCCGTCGATTTTTCAGGCTAAAGGAGCAAAAGATGTTGCTCTTGAGTTTCAAAGTCTAAGTAAAACCTACAATATGACAGGGTGGCGTGTTGGTTTTGCTGTTGGCAATGAAAAAGTAATTAAAGCTTTGGGAACTGTTAAAACAAATATTGATAGTGGAGTTTTTAAAGCAATTCAAAAAGCAAGTGTTGCTGCTTTTGAATCACCTAAAGAAGTTATAGATAAAATAAATGCTCTTTATAAAGAAAGACGTGATACTGGAGTAAAGGGATTAAGAGACTTGGGATGGAAGATAAAAGAACCTAATAAGGCTACTTTTTACTTGTGGTTGCCTATTCCACCTACCTTTAAGTCTTCTACTGAATTTGCTTCTGCTATGTTGGATCGTTGTGGCATAGTCGTTCCGCCAGGGACAGGCTATGGTGAGTGTGGTGAAGGATACTTTAGAATTGCATTAACCATTGATAAGAAACGTATTGAAGAAGGTATCTCACGTATGAAAAAAGAAGGACTGGTTTATGCTCAGGGAGCATGTTCTGTAAAGTAAAAAAGTAAAGAAGTAAAACTGAGGATAAAATATTTTGTCCGCTGGAGCATTGTCACAAAAGCTTCTTGAGTGTAAAAACCCTCTTTTTATAATTGCTAGTGGTGTATTGCTTGGTGCTACTTTTTGTTTTCAGAATATAAGCACAGTTTATTTATATCTATTATGTCTGCTTCTTTTAGTGAGTTTTTTCTTTTATAGGAATTTAAAGATACTAATTTTAAGTACTTCTATACTTTTTGGTGGATTTTATACCAACTTTTATTTAAGTAAACTTGTTCCAAATCTGGACTCTTATTTGAAGCAGAAAAATATTTTTATTGGGCAAATTTTATCCTTGCCAGATGACTCTGGTGGGTTTTATAAAAAATATAATTTTCAAATCAATAAAATTGTAAGTGATAATGGTAATGTAAAACTTCTAAATTCTAAGGTACAGGTATATGGTTCAAGTTATGAAGAATATTCTCCTGGTGATATTGTTCAAATTACAGGAGTCTTAGGTAAGCCAAAAAGCGCATTGTTACCTGGCTTGTTTGATGAACGAAAGTATTTATTGGTAAACAATATTTATTATGTTTTAAAAGCAGAAGCAGGAAGTTTAGTCTTTTTAGATACTAGCATTAGTGGCATAAGATTTATTAATGATATAAGAGATAAATTAGTTTTAATCAATATAAAATTCCTCAAATCAGACAATCTGGCAATAGTAAATGGTATTTTGTTTGGTTCAAAAGCCTGCAAAATAAATGATGAATTGAATAGTAAAATTCGCAATCTAGGATTAAGTCACATAGTTAGTGCTTCTGGTTTTAATGTAGCTATTTTATCGGGTGCAATTTTTACTTTGTTTAAATTGTTTGCAATAAAAAATCAGTTTATAGCGTCATTGATATCTGTTTGTGCGATTTTGTTTTATTGTGTTCTGGCTGATTGTTCTGCCTCAATAGTTCGAGCCTCAATATTTTTAATACTTGTTTTACTTGGTAACTTGTTTGATAAGAAGCTAAAAATGCTTCCGGGAATAAGTGTTATTATTTTAGTTTTTTTTCTTTTTAATCCATTAAGTATATTAGACATTGGATTACAACTTTCAATCTTTGCATTTTTAGGTTTAGCTCTTTTTTCGCAAGACATTGAGGAAAATCTTTTACCAAGTGTTGTTAAATACTTTCATGGAGTTGTAAACCTTTTAATTCAGTCTGTAACAGCTCAGGTATTAGTAGCACCACTATTAGTGTTTTATTTTCACAATCTACAAGTTTTGGGATTAATTTCAAATTTGCTAGCAGTTCCATTAGCCTCAATTATTTTGATAATAGGGCTTCTTGGGTTTGTATTTGTTTGGAATCCATATATTGAATGGTTATTGAATATGATGCTTAAGATTTCTTCTGATTTGTTTTTAATATGGGTTACTTGGTTAAGTAAATTTTCATTTCAATTAATACACTTACCGCCTATTAGCTTTTATGTTTTACTTTTAGTTTATTCTATTTTAATGTTTTGCTTATGTGTATTGTTTCTTGGGCTGAGAAGCAAAAGGTTTATGTTTCTTCCCGTTGTTTTAGTGATTTTGACTGTTTGTATTTATTGTTTTACTGATACAAGTAATTATTTGAAAATATTCTTTCTTCCAAAATATAATAACCATGCTTTTTTAATCGTTGCCCCAAAACAAAAACCAATGTATTTTGCATTAAGAGTAAATGAGCATGATAAACGTGCCATTAGAAAATACTTAGAGTTAAATAATATTGATACGGACTTTGAATTCTGTAATTTATTGAAATTACCAAAAATTATTAATTCTGGTAATTTAATTAGTAATGAGACTAATAAGTTAGTAGTTAGGTATAAAAACTTTAAACTGGATATTTTAAAAAATCATTTTTCTCCTATTAGTGATGAGACAAACTATGTTTTTTTACCAATGCTTAAAAAGAATGATCCTGCTTTTGATAAGATTTTTTCTTCATATCCAAAATATTTAATTGTTAATGACTGTAAAAAACTTTCAAAGAAATCAATTAAAGATATCTTTTACTTAAAATCTTTGCCATTGAAAACATTCTTCTTGAGTGAATGTGGTACAGTCACAATAGTTACTAATGGCGCAAAAGAAAAAATTGATTTTTAATATGGATGCAGTCTTAGCAATTGATATCGGTGGTACTAAAACTCAAGTAGCCGTTATTCGTACACTAAATAAAACTTCTTTACTTAAAAAAAATCGAAAAAAAATAAAAATACTGCATTATCACAAATTTCTTACTCCCAAAGATCCTGCTAAAACAATAAAACTAATTTGTGATTTCTCGAGATCTTTAAATATTCAGTTTAAACAAATGTCATTAAGCTTACCAGGTCTATGGAGTAATAAAGGAGTTTTACTTGAGAGTGACTTTTTGTCAGCCTGGGTAGGTTATCCATTTATAAATAAATTATCGAATGCTTTAAAGATAAAAAAATATATTTGGGAGACTGATGTAATTTGTGGTGGTTTGGGTGAATATTATTTTAGTAAGAGGCAGTGTTTGTCTCTGCTATATATAAACCTTGGTACAGGAATAGGTGCCTCTTTTATAAGAGATGGTAAGCCTTTTAAATCAACTGGTGGATTAACAATAAGATTACAGAGATTATTGGCACCAAATAAAAACAAACTTATCCCGGCAACAAATTTAATTTGTGGGGGTAATTTATTAAAATATAAAAATATTCCAGAAGGTTCTTATGTACAGCTTTCTTGTTTGCTAATGAACCTTTACTATTTGTTTGCTCCTGAGTGTATTGTTCTAAATGGTGGATTAACTTATGACTGGGATCTCTTATGCAGTAAAGCCTGTAAGCTTATTTATCCTGAGGTAAGAAAAAAAATAAAAATTATTCCCTCAGAACTAAAAGAATTGGCTCCTATTTATGGGGCATATGTGAATTTACTATTAAACGAAGGGGTTAAATAATAGCCTTATACAGAAATGACTTCTTTTAATTCTGAGATTTCTCTTTTTAGCATTGATTCAATTCCTGCTTTTAATGTCATGATTGAGCTTGGGCAGTGGCTGCAAGAACCTTGTAGACGTAAGCGAAGTATTCCATCTTCATAGCTATCAAATATAATATCGCCTCCATCAGAAGCTACAGCAGGTCGTATTTTACTATCTAAAATTTCAATTATTTTCTTTTCTACTTCACTGATATTTTTATCTTCCACAGTTTCGGATTGCAGCAAAATAGGTTCTTTGGAAACTAAGTGTTCATCAATGGCACATAATATATCTTCATAAATACTTTCCCAATTAATCTCTGGCTTTTTTGAAACAGTAATAAAATCTTTTCCAATAAAAACTTCGGTAACTCCATCAATATTAAATAGTCTGCTTGCAAGAGGTGAGTTTTTTCCTTTTTCTTTGTTTGGGAAATTAGCAGTTTTGTTTTCTAGTAAAACGGTATCTAAGACAAACTTTAAAGCATTTGGGTTTGGGGTACCTTCTGTATGTATTTTTATTTGTTTCTTTTCTGTATCCATTGTTACTCCTTAATTAACTTCTGATTATTATTTTATCTGAAGCTTGTAACTTCAGTGATAAGTATTCTATTAATAATCTTAAACTTAGCTTTACTCACTCCTCTTTAAGGATGCTTTCTTGCTTAAGCAGCTACTTTGATTGTTTTTTTGCGTATCTCGAATTGTTATTTGCCATACGCTATAATAAGCGGATGCCAATAGATTCTAGAGCAGAAAACGTTTTCCAAAACCTTAGGAGTAAAGGGTTAAGAGTTACTCCACAAAGGGAAAAAATCCTACAGATATTTATGGAGCTTAAAGAAGGAACACATTTATCAGCAGAAGACTTGTTTAAATTGCTTACTGCGAATAATGAAAATATAAGTTTGGCTACTACTTATCGGACTTTAAAGCTTCTATCACAATTTGGGTATTTAAGAGAGCTTGATTTTGCAGAAGGCCACAAGCATTACGAGCTAAACAAAGATAAAAAACCTCACCACCATGTTATCTGTCTTAATTGTAATAAGACCATGGAATTTGAAGATGACCTAGTGAACCAGGTAGGTTATAGAATTGCTGATGAATTAGGTGTTGAAGTTGTAGATATTCAATTTAAAATTTATGCAATTTGTCCTAACCAACACGATGATGAGA
>JAHFBD010000262.1:1994-3004 GCA_023250175.1 Candidatus Melainabacteria bacterium | reverse complement strand
CCTAAGAATAAAGAAACAAAAACAACACTAATACTTAAAAACAAAGAGGTTGTAGATAAAATTACCCATGAACTACAAAGCAAAGACTTTATTGTTAGTGATATAGAAACAAAGCAAAGTAATAAGAACCCATTCCCACCATTCATTACCAGTACACTTCAAAGAGCCGGTGCAAATACACTAGGTTTTTCAGTTAAAAAAGTAATGAAAATAGCACAAGAATTATATGAAGGTATTGAAGTTGGTGAAGAAGGTCCTCTAGGTCTCATTACATATATGAGAACTGATAGCACAAGGATTTCGCAAGAAGCTCAAGATGAAACAAAGGAATATGTAATTAAAACTTTTGGAGATGAATACTATCCTTCAGAACCAAGAATCTTTAAATCAAAAAAGAAACATGTACAGGATGCTCATGAAGCTATAAGACCAACAAGTATACTCAGAAATCCTGCTTCAATGAAAAGACACTTGAGTTCAGACCAATATAAAGTTTATAAATTGATTTGGGAAAGATTTCTTGCCAGTCAAATGGCTTCAACAAAACTTCTAACTACTACTGTTGAAATTGAGGCTGGTAAAGGAATATTGCGTACAAATGCTACCAAAATAATATTCGATGGTTTCTTAAAAGCTTTTGAACCTGGAGACGAGGTTATCGAAGAAGAAGAAGATAAAGATGGTGAAAAAGAAAATAATGAAATACTTGGAGAAATTCTTTCTACATTGCCAAGCCTAGAAATTAAAGACAAAGTTGCTTTAAATAGTTTAGATCCAAAACAACACTTCACTGAACCACCTAGTCGATATAATGAAGCAAGTCTTGTTAAAAAACTAGAAGAGTTGGGAATTGGCAGACCAAGTACTTATGCAAGTACAATTAGTACAATTTTAGACAGAAAATATGTTCACAAACTAGACAAGAAGGCTCTCTCACCAACAAAATTAGGTGAGATTGTAACAGAGCTATTAGTAAACCACTTTCCACGATATGTAGATTATGATTTCAC
>JAHFBD010000262.1:0-1984 GCA_023250175.1 Candidatus Melainabacteria bacterium | reverse complement strand
AATGGAATCCAACCTAGACGAAGTTGAAGAAGCCAAGCAAAAATGGAATACGATGATTGCTAATTTTTATGAAGGCTTCAGTGAAACATTAAAAAAGGCTCAAAAAGATTTACAAACAGTAGAAATCAAATCAGAACACAATTGTCCAAAGTGTGGAAAAACAATGCTCTTGAAAGGCGGAAGGTTTGGTCCATTCCTAGGATGTTCTGACTATCCAGAATGCAAAACCGTTTTAAATCTTTCTAAAGATGGAGTCCCCGTTCCAAAAGAAAGAGAATCAGATGAAATCTGTCCAAAATGTAAAGCCAAAATGGTAATTAAGCATGGTCCCTATGGTGAATACTTACAATGTACAGATGATATATGCAAACATAGAATGACTCTTATAAAATCTGTAGGGATTAAGTGTCCAAACAAATCTTGTGAAGGTGAAATCATTGAAAAGAAATCCCGATATGGGAAGTTTTTTTATGGCTGCTCCATGTGGTCTAAGACAAAATGCAACTCTGTTTTCTGGGCAAGACCAATTCCTATAAACTGCCCTGATTGCAACTCACTACTAACGATTAAAGAAACAGCAAAAGGTACTCATATTGCATGTTCTAATACTAAGGAATGCAAATATAAAAGAGAACCATCTGAAGAAGAACTTTCTCAATATAGTGCTTCTAGACAAAAAAAAGAAGTCACACAAGCCAATGTTTAAAACTTGTTAAATCCTAGTTTGAAAAGTACAAGTTCTAAATCATGATCATTAAGATATGGTGCTGTATACAATTTGTATTCTATTTTTTCTCTTCTAAACTCATCCAAAGTAGCCTTTTCTTCACTTGTAATATCATTTAGCTTTTCTTTTCTTACTAAATCCATTGGGATTTTATAAGGATAAAATTCCTCTATCCCATCAAGCTCAGCAGACTCTTCTTTTGTAATTTGACCTAGGTATCTTTTCTCAATCAGTGCAATTGCTCTTCTGTTAGGAAAGTAAACTTGAGTTGCCGCATATTGAAGAGTTTCAAAATTAGTAAGCTTATTTCCTTGTCTTATTGCATCTTCATAAGGCTTTAGTGCTGATTTATAGGCACTAAGAAAAACATTATTTGTTTGAATCAATGCTTTTGTATAAGCTGCTCCTGTTTCACTTATATTATGAAGTCTTACTGGTTTCATTATAGAATTTCCTTTCAATATCCTTTTTCTACCTATCTATCGCTCGTTTCGCACTAATGCTCAACTCGCTCTTCCTTACATGGCGCTTTTTGGTGAATAAATCACACAAAAAGCTTATTTGTAGTCTTATACATTATAGCTAGGCAGTAACAATCTCCTCTTAATTGTACACAAGGTTGTCAATGCCTAAAAAGTCTTAACCCAAAAGGCTTCTTCTTTTGTGCTTTATTTTTATTTATTAAAGTTGGAGGGGCTGTAGGTACAAGTTTGATTGATGTTAGATTTAAATGCTGAGAACTGCTGTTAGCAATAACCTTATGTTTATCAAAATACTTTTCAAATATTTTTTTTGCGATTGGAGCAGCTACAGTACCACCATGTCCTGCTTTTTCCGCAATAGCCACTACTACAAGTTCTGGTTTATAAGCTGGTGCATACGCTGCAAACCATCCATGTGTTCTACCAGTACCAGGCACTTCAGCAGAGCCAGTTTTCCCAGCAATTTTAACAGTCTCTAGTTTGCTTGCAACACCAGTTCCACTATCCACACATCTTTCTAGTCCATCTCTTACAACTCTTAATGCAGTCGGGTCTACAGTAAATCTTTCAGGTAATTCTTTTTGTTTAGTATAATTGTCAATCCTTTTTACAATATTTAATTTGGGAACTTTAGAACCTGTGGCTATGCCACTATAGATTCTTGCAACTTGTGTTGGTGTAAGGAGTAAAAAGCTTTGTCCTATTGCGTAATGAAGGGTGTTCCCTGGATACCAGGGTTCACCTATATTTTTCAATTTCCACTTCTCATCCGGGA
>JAHFBD010000073.1 GCA_023250175.1 Candidatus Melainabacteria bacterium | reverse complement strand
CACCATTTTCATCAAATGAATCAATTTTAGAAATGGATTTTCCAAGCTCTTGTAAAGAAATCTCAAGCCTTTTGTTTGGACCTCCTGAATTGCAAGCTACTCCAACAACCGGTAATGATAATGCTAAAGCTACTGTTAGTTTTTGAATTATATTCATAAAACCTCCCTAAGAAGAAAATGTCTCCCGAAGATAACATGGTTAAGAGTAATTAATCAAGTATTATTAGCATTCCTTACTAATGTAGGACTTGTAATTTTCAAATATTTGATAGTATTTTTATAATGCATTTCTTCAGAAGAATAATATTAGAAATTGAAAGAAATCTCAGGAAGAGATAGAGACTTATATGATATAAAGATCTTGAAGCAAATTATGGAGAAAGAATTTGGAAAATAAAAGGAAAGATTGGTTCATTGAGGACAACTATGATTACGATATTAATGAACTATTAAAATATAAAAATTACCTGTTAGCAAAAAAATTGATTGCTTAGATGAACTAAATGATTTCTTGGAAAAACTTATTCCTAAAGAGAGACAAGCAAAATGGGATGAGCTTCGAAGGCAAGGATTTTGAGATATCAGGATATAAATAATTTCTTACAACCAGCCAACTTAAGTTAAGTATTAAAACTATAGTAAAATAATTAAGAGAAAAATATTGTTTGTCATCTATGAATATTAGGTTTATTACATGTAAAGAAAGCACATTAGGAAAGTATTTTCCCACAGTAGCTGAACCAGACTTTATTCCAAGCGAACCACCGTTTACACCTGACGATCAGCTAGCAGTTCATGCTCTTAGAGATCTTGGTGCAACCGTTAAAGCAGTTATCTGGGGTGAAAGAAATATTCAGGAGCTAAAAAATTCTGATCTGCTAATTATGAGATCTCCTTGGGACTATATGGACACACAGGAGCTTAGACTAAGTTTTATTGATTGGCTTACTTATTTAAAGGATAATGAAATCAAAACAGAAAACAATATTGACTTTATGTTATGGCTCATTAACAAACAATATTTAAAAGACCTAGAAAAGGAAAACATTGCAATTGTACCAACAGAAATTATTAATCACGATAAAAATATTTCTCTTGAAGAGATTTTTACTAATCACGGTCCCTTTATACTTAAACCATGTTATTCAGCTGCTGGTAAAGGTTTGCAATTTATTAATTCTATAAACAAAGCTATAGAGTTTGATCCTGGTTTTAAAGAACTAATTAACCAGGAATCTTATTTACTGCAGCCATTTATTCAGGAAATTAAAACTAATGGTGAATGGTCCTTGATTTTTATTAATGGTAAGTACAGTCATGCTATTCATAAAAAACCAGGAGACGGTAGCATATTAGTTCAAGCTGAGCAGGGCGGAAGTTTAAATTTTATTGAGCCACAAGACAGTTTAATTAAATATGCAAGTAAAGTATATCTTAAAATATTACAAGCCTTTAAGACAAAATATCTAAACAAAGAGCATGATAAATATATCCCCTTATATTTAAGGTGTGATTTTATAGAGACAAAAAACCAATATCTACTATCAGAATGTGAAGGAGTTGAGCCAGAGTTGTTCTTTCGAGTAAAGTCTGACAGTGCAATAACATTTGCTAAGAGTATTGTTAGTCGAGCCTAGAGAAGACAAAGCTTATTTTACTACCAATAACTGCTTAGAGTTTTGTAATTTACTTGATGTGAGAGAAACTACTTCAAGTGAATATGCTCCACTTGGTAACATCTCAAGCTTGGCTGTTCCATCTTTATCAAAGGGTGCAAGAAATTCTTTATTTAAACCAGCCATACTTACTTTGAGGGCTAAGCCTTGCAAATTAAATCTTAGATTTGGTAGTCCTTGTATTGGACGTGTATCTATATAACAAGAAATTTCAATGCCCATATAATTATCATCAACACTATTATTAATCCAGGGGTGCCATGAGTGTCCACTCACACCATACCCCTCTTCATCCCAGATATTAAATCCCTCACTTCCGCTAAGTGTGCGTTTACTTATTATCTCGTTTAATGGTTTGAGTATTTTTGGGATTGAGCTGTTAAAAATATTTCTTGGTAATGTTTGTGTTGAACTTACTGCGGTAGGTTTCATAGACTTGCTCCTCTTTTAAATTAAGATCAATATAACTTATCACTAGCATTTTAACAATGAGTATTATTGTGGTTACTATCTAGCTAGTGTAATATTTTTCAGTAAATAACTTATAAGGTAAGATTTTATCCCCCAAATTATAAAAACTCGGTAAAATCGTAATGTATTATAAATGACAGATTGGAAGCACTCTAGAAAGCCGATTTTGGGAGCACAGCGAAAAAACCGGTGGTAGGTAAAAACAAAAAGTGTACAAGATGAAAAAATATTTTATTAGTTTTTTACTGATTCAACTTTTAATCTGTTGCAAGCACCCACTATGTGCACAAACTACAGAACACATAACTGTTTATTTTCATAAAAATTATGCACACAATGAATCTTACTGTATTTCCCTAAATACTAACGGTGACTTAACTGTATTAGAAACAAGTGGCACAGGTTGTGGAAATAAAAAAGTGAATTATGAAGTATTAATCAATGAAAGAAATAAGGCAGAAGCAAATAGTAGAATTGGAAAGCTATTAGCCCAGAAAGGAGTTTCTGATCCTATTTTCACATCAAAAGTTGTAGGGCAGATTTTATCAATCATTGGACAAGTTGTAACTAAGACTTATAAACCACAAAAGATAAATTAAGTTGGAGTATTGATGGTTTGTAAAATAAAAATGTGAATCTTATATTGGCTTAGTTTTGTTAAGCTACAAATTAGCAGCTAAGACTTTATCATTAACAAACTCTCTAACATTAGAAAAATACTTTGAGAAGCAATCATTTGATATTACATCGGCTCCACCACCTAAAAGGTTTGCAAATGTTTCTGCAAATGCTTCTTCTTTACCACTATTTCCATCTTGGAGATAGTATGACAACTGTTTTTGTTTAGATAATTGTAGAGATTCTATGTATTCTTTATCCTTATTATATGCAAGCTTAAAAGCTCTTGTCTCTGATAAGGGAGTAAATAATTTACCAAATACTTTATCTACAGCATGACCCATTTCATGTCTTAAGATACAACCAGGCTTCTTTTGATTATTTAATCCCCTTGTGTAATAATTTATAAATTTTTCAGCAACTATAATTTCTCTTTCTTCTTGAAAATAAATTCCTGATGCACTAGACCATGTACCAGAAGACCATCCTCTTGGTTTTTCTCCTTTTAACTCTGGATATTCCTCTACTAACATTCTACAAACAACAATTTTATAATTATAATATGCAAGTTCATATTTAATATGCTCTGGAATTATATTCAGCTCTTCTTGTACTTTTTCTGCAAAAACATTTGATACATTTTTTCTAACCAACACAGGTACAGAATTAGTTTTTACTTTTAGCTTTGGTGTAGTAGTGATTACTTGACACACTTGCTTGGTTTTCATTATTTAGAAATAATAGCACTTCAAGTTTTTGCACTGCAAATCAACACTTGATTTTATAAATTCTCTAATATGGCTTAGTTAGTGAAAAGCCATTTATAAGAAATACTAAATTATGGTTTGCTACAATTAAGATTCTAGATAAATTGAAGAAGTACTAAATATGTCAACAATACAATTGTCCAATCTTTTAAATATTCGAATCAATGATGTTGTTCTTATTGCAAGAAAAGCTGCTAGCACTACAATGAAATGCATTAGCTCAGGCTTACAAATTTCAATAAAAGAAGATGGTAGTAAAGTTACTAATGCTGATTTAGAGTCAAACTCAATAGTGACTAGTGGCTTATCAGAACTCACTCAAGATATCCCAATACTTAGTGAAGAAAGTCATAGCAAATTTGATATTAATAAATTAACGGATACTTTTTGGTGTGTTGATCCCTTAGATGGGACCAATACAATGATTAGCTATTCTAATGGAAATAAAGAGCGTATAGGATTTACTATAAACATTGCTTTGGTTCATAAAGGAAAGCCTATTAAAGGAATTGTTTACTATCCTACCAATGATGAAGTTTATTATACCGGTGATGATGATAAAGCTTATAAAATGGGGGCTGACTTAAGTGTCAAAGTTATCAATGCAGTAAAAGCCAGTAATCAAGGACCACTCAAAGTTGCTGTTAGACATAAGAAAGAAAATAGGCCTAAGCAGATCGCAGGAAGAGAGGTTGAATATATTCCTGAAGTTGGGGGTAAGAGTATGCTTAGTGTAGCAAATGCTTCTAGTGATGTAGCATGGTTAAATTTTAAAACATCTCCATGGGATATTGCAGCTCCTCATGCAATTTTAAGAGCAGCTGGTGGGGACTTAATTAATGAGGACAATGGACAAGATATGGATTATACAAATACTGCTCTTACCATGGAACCTGCTATAGGAGCTCATTTAGATACTTTGATTGAACTTGCATACAAGAAATAAACCTATCCACCATACTTTTTTAAATAAGCCATAAGTGGATTAAAAAAAACTTTAAGATCTGATCTATAGTTTCTATATGCTTCTGGCATTTCTGCATGTAGATCATAAAAATGTTTTGCTAAATCTGGTCTTTCTTCTATAACTTTAAGTGGTGCATAAAAAGGATGAATGTTCATTACTATATAATCACTGTTATTTTCTAATCTTTTAAATGTTTCTCTTTCTGTTCTAATAGTTAATTCGTCACCAATATTATCTATTGTATAATTTTTTGCTTCTGGGGATATATAAATGTCTGGATGCTGACTCCATGAAGCTTCTTGGTGTACCAGTGTGACAAACCGTATTGAAGGTTTTTCTATTTTTAATTGCTCAAAATAACTATCTACTCTTTTTTCTAATTGATCTTTGTAAATAGGAACCCCTTCCATAATCCCATTTTTCATTTCATAATGTACTTGAGCTACGGTTTTTCCTATTTTGTCACTTAGTCTCCACTTGGATGTAAGATGTGCAGAGCCTGCTACAAGAATATACTTATCATCGATTTTTTTATTTAAAAATATATCAGCAGGAACTAGTCTACCCACTACTTTTAATGGGTGATTACTTGAATCTCTCAGATCCCACTCTTCTTTTGTAATTTTATTTCTAATATATGGTCCTTGTCTTTCAAAATAGTTAGGATATTGCTGAATAATTAAATTAAGCAACTCTTCAGCTGCACTTTCATGTCCTGGCAATGCAATAAATACTTTATCAGGAATCATATGAGAGATTTGTTCTTTGTCTTTCATATATTCAATATAATTTCTATCAAAAATAATTAGGTTATTTAGATCATTTAAAGGTTTAGCAACATGAGGTGGTTTAATTTTTCCAAACAATGACATATATTCTTTCAAAACATCAAAGTCTGCATGTGACTCAATTTGTGGATGAAAGGAGGTTTCTTGTATTTGACTTATAAATTTATTATTAGTTGTGGGAAGTATGGGGATTGAACATTTACTTTGAGTAAAAGATAATTTAAAACTACCTAATAGATGAGTCCTATTTTGTATAGGTGTTACCATAAAAATCTAATTTATTTTGACTTGGATTAATTTTAACACCTCTAATCGTGGAGGCTAATAAATCAAGGATAAATGTCATTCCCGCGGAAGCATGAATCTAGTAAAGGCAGCTTTCATATCTGGATTCCCATTTTCATGGGAATGACATTCTCAAAAAGTTTTTATACCCTTAAACATATATAGATGTACGGCAAACTTAAATCCCTCTAATAATACTTATTTAACAAAAATCAATTTGTTAGAATGCTCCTTATCGTAAAACATTGTAGTTTATACATTTTGAAATAATAAGGAGAATTAACATGCAAATAGGACCCGTAAATATATCAAAGAAAGGTTGGATCGCTGCTGGGGTTTTAGGAACAGCAATGGTTACTACACCGATGTCTTGTAGAACTAATGGGCCTGGTGAAATATCAGTTGTATATGATACTTTTGGTGGAACTCTTGATAGAACCCATGGTGAAGGAGCTTTTCTAGTAATTCCATTTATTCAAAGTAATATTAGATATGATGCTACTACTCAAGTTGTAAAAGAAACTGTTAAATCACAAACTAAGGACAATATTACTATTGAAACTGATGTCGTCGTTGAATGGGAATTAAATAGAGATGCAATAGGAAAAATTCATAGAGAAATTGTTGGTTCAAGTACACATACAGACAAGTCTTCAAATGAAGCTGATGATCTGCATAACTACATAAGTAATCCACGTAATCTGGCTTTTTATACTAAAACAATTCGTTCAAGATTACGAAATACTTTAGGAGATGTCGTCAAACAATATACGGCTGAAGATGCTAATGACAATAGAGATAACTTAACTAATGCATTGAGAAAAGGGTTTACTCCTCCGGGAGCTACAGAGCATGTACCTAGCCTTTCTGAACAAGTGAATAATGAACTAGTCACAATCAAGGATGTTTTTGTACGCAATGTTCACTTACCAAGTAACTTAGAGGATGCAATGAAAAAAAGAGCAGAAGCATTAGTTGAACAACAAACAGCCGCTAATAAGATTCAAGTTGAAAAGAACAATGCATTAGCTGAACTACAAAAAGGTATTGCAGCAGCAAACAAGGTCAGAGAAGAAGCTGCAGGTAAGGCTGATGCAATTTCTAAAATTGGTGATGCTCTTCGTAAAAACCCTGAAATGATTGAATATATGAGAGCTGAAGCACAGAAGCTAGCCGGTGAAAGAGGTGGACTTATTATTACTAATGGAAGTCAAACTCCTAATATATTGATTCAGCCAGGGAAAAAGTAAGCTGCCTATCTCATATCTTTCTTATAGAAAAGTAATTTAAAAGGCTTTAGTTCATAGCTGCTCCAGTTAGTGGAACTAGGCTGAGTATTTATATTCATGATGATGAAACTAAGTTTTGGTTTGTTTTAAACTTCAGAAAAAGCAGAGATTCACATTGATTACTCTTTAAGAGTTAACCATTACTAGATTATTTCTATACTTATCAAGTATAGGTAGTCGTCTACTTTCTGGTTTGCTGCTATCCCAATATGTTTTCCCTTGCTTGTCAAAAACACTTAAAAGTTCATTTAAAACTTCTTTGTCAAATTTATATGGGGTTGGAATAACTTCATTATCTAGAACTAGGATCATAGTACCTACATTAATAGAATTTTGTTTATCTTCAAATGCAGGTGGTAACTCTATATGCTTAAAAGACTCTTTTTTGTCTAACGTTACTGACCAGTTAGGATTTTTTTTACTTGTTACCAATACTATAGATCCTTGAGTTTTTTTAGCTAAAATATCTATTTCTTCTAATAGTTTTGGGGAAGGCTCATCCGTTATATAAATAACTGGAAGTTTTGATTTATTCATAACAAGTTCTCTTTTAGGAAGAACTCCTCCCGTGATAAATGTTAATAGGCTCGGTTTTACATGTCTCCAGCTATTTTCATCTATATGCTCTGCAAGACCCATTATGTTATCAGGTGGGGTAAAGTTCCAATCCTGCCAAGACGGTTCATTTATACCCTGTAAACTAACAATAATTGCCATATCATTATCGGAATTGTCTTTTACTTTATTTACTTCAGCTAGGTTTACTTTTGGGGAATAAGTTTTAGGATACTGGTGAGATAAAAGACTTATACTGTCAATTGTTGAAACATTGCTCAAAGCTGCTTGAACATCTGATTTGTTTGGTATTCCTTCAGTTTTGGTACTGCCTAATACAGTAATTCTAGGTGTTTTAATATGTTCAAAAACTGCTCTTGGTGATGAAAATGTTTTTGAGGTTAGATATTCTGGAAGCGCAAAAGGTCTTCCTACAAAAGCAATGGTAGTATCTTTTGGTGCGATCTCAGCTTCAACAATTTCTAATAACTTTCCAAGATTATCCACTTCAATTCCATCTCCAAATCCACATTTAAGATCTTGTCTAAATCCTGCTTCTTGTGGAAAAAGATCTTTACTTCTTGCTGCTGCTACATGACTTAGTCCTAATAATCTTAATGACATAAATCCCCCATTTCATTAGTTACAATATTATCTTATAGAAAGATTAATTAAAAGGTATTTTGAGCTGCTATAGATTTGATATCTTAAAAAGAAACTATTGATTCATGGTATTTACTGCATACATGTTATAGTGTAAAATCATTTGGGTTAAATTTTAAAAATCAAAATGTCAAATATATTAAATTCATTACCTATCGGAGAAAAAATCGGAATTGCATTTTCTGGTGGGTTAGATACTTCTGCCGCACTTACATGGATTCGTGAAAAAGGTGGCATACCTTATGCTTATACAGCAAATCTTGCTCAACCAGATGAAACAAACTATGAAGATATTCCAGCACGTGCTCTAAAGCATGGTGCGGAAAAAGCCCGTCTTATAGACTGCAGATTACAGCTTGCAAATGAAGGACTGGCTGCTCTTATGTGTGGAGCATTTCACATATGTACTGCGGGGAGATATTACTTTAATACAACACCTCTTGGCAGAGCAGTAACAGGGACTATCCTGGTACGAGAAATGAAAAAAGATGGTGTAGAAATCTGGGGGGATGGTTCTACCTTTAAAGGCAATGACATAGAAAGATTTTATCGATATGGAAAACTAGTAAACAGTAAACTTAAAATATATAAGCCCTGGTTAGATACAGCTTTTGTAAATGAATTGGGTGGCAGAAAAGAAATGTGTGAATGGCTTTCTAAGCGTGGTTTTGATTATAAGATGAAAACAGAAAAAGCATACTCTACAGATTCAAATCTTCTTGGAGCTACTCATGAAGCAAAAGATTTAGAGTTTCTTGATAAAGGAATAAGCATTGTTGAGCCAATTATGGGTGTGAAATTTTGGGACCCGAAAATAAACATTGAATCCGAAACAGTAACTATCTCTTTCAAAGAGGGATTTCCTATTGCAATTAACAATAGAAACTTTGAAAATCCTGTTAACCTTATTCAAGAAGCTAATACTATCGGGGGAAGACATGGCTTAGGCATGTCTGATCAAATTGAAAATAGAATTATCGAAGCTAAGAGTCGTGGCATTTATGAGGCTCCAGGACTTGCATTGCTTTTTATTGCTTATGAAAGATTAATCACTGCTATTCACAATGAAGGAACAATTGATAACTATAAAACCCTTGGACGTCGCTTAGGAAGACTTCTTTATGAAGGTCGCTGGTTTGATCCACAAGCACTTATGCTCAGAGATGCTTTACAAAAATGGATAGCTAAAACTATTTCAGGAGAAGTAAAACTGGAGCTTAGACGTGGGGATGATTACTCTATTTTAAGCACTAAGGGTGAAAACTTTTCTTATAGACCAGAAAGACTAAGCATGGAAAAAGAGGATGGTGAGTTTGGACCTCAAGATCGTATTGGACAATTGGCGTTAAGAAATCTGGATATAACTGATTCACGAGATAAAATTGACTCCTATGCCAAACTGGGTGTACTGAGATTACCTTCAGTAAACGATTTAGGATTGCTGGAGTAGGTTTAATAATCTTCTACAGTACTCACTAATTTATATAAATGATAGAAATAAAACTATTTAAATCTTAAGCACACATGATCATATGCACGTACACTTGCAAGAAAATCGCTATCATAAACTATAGGAAGATTACTTTGTGAATTATTTAAGACTACTTCAAGGTCAACAACATCTAATATTTTAGAGAATTCGTTGGGATCGTATCTATAAAATTTATTA
>JAHFBD010000261.1 GCA_023250175.1 Candidatus Melainabacteria bacterium | reverse complement strand
CAAACCTTCTTCATGCTTATATAGAAGCATTTAATTGTGACACCGTAAGCGCTTTTGGTGGCATCGTTGCATTTAACGATCAAGTAGATAATAATCTAGCCAATGAACTTTCTAAAATATTTCTTGAAGCAATCATTGCTCCAGACTACTCTTCAGATGCTTTGGAAACCTTTAAAAAGAAACCCAATTTAAGAGTTTTAAAAATCAATACTGAATCACAATTAAGCACAAAACTTGATATAAAAAAAATAGGACAAGGTTTTTTAGTACAAGATTTTAACAATTTAATCTTAGAGCCTACAAATTTAAAAACTGTTACAAAGAAAAAGCCTACTGATGAAGAAATGATTGATCTTGTTTTTGCCTGGAAAGTCTGCAAACATGTAAAATCAAACGCTATTGTAATTGCAAAAGATGGAAAGACTTTAGGTATTGGTGCTGGACAAACAAATAGAGTCGGCTCTGTTGAAGTTGCTTTAAATCATGCAAGCTATGCATCAAGCGGTGCCGTAATGGCATCTGATGCTTTTTTTCCATTTAAAGATAGTATAGAAGTTGCAGCTTCAGCAAAGATCTCTGCAATTATTCAACCCGGTGGAAGTAAGAAGGATGAAGAAGTAATAGAAGCTTGCAACAAGTATAATATAGCCATGATATTTACTGGAATCAGACACTTTAAACATTAATTTGGTAGGGATAAAAAAAATGGCTTTAACATTTCAAGAGTTATCTTCAACATTAAATCAACACTGGTCTAGTCAAGGGTGTGTAATTATGCAACCATATGACATTGAAAAAGGCGCCAGTACAATGAATCCAGCCACTTTTTTATATGTGCTTGGTGAAAAGCCCTGGAATATGGCCTGTATAGAGCCTTGTAGACGCCCTACTGATGGTAGATATGGAGATAACCCCAACAGATTACAACATTATTTTCAATATCAGGTAATTATGAAACCATCTCCTGATAATATTCAGGATATTTATTTATCTAGTCTAGAGAAAATTGGAATTAATATCAAAGAACATGACATTAGATTTGTAGAGGATGATTGGGAATCACCTACTCTTGGTGCTTGGGGAGTAGGTTGGGAAGTGTGGCTTGATGGAATGGAAATTACACAGTTTACTTATTTTCAACAAGCCGGGGGAATTGATTTAAAACCTATTTCAGTTGAAATAACTTATGGATTAGAAAGAATTGCTATGTACCTTCAAGATGTTGACAATGTTTATGATTTAAAGTGGAACAATGAAGTTAAATATTTTGATATTTATAAAAGAAATGAATATGAACAAAGCAAATACAATTTTGAAATTGCAAATATTGACTCTTTATTAAAGAGATTTGACATTTATTTTAATGAAGCTCAATTATGCTTAGAAAATAAATTGTTAATGCCTGCCTATGATTATGTCCTGAAGTGCTCACACTGCTTTAATCTTCTTGATTCAAGGGGTGCTGTAAGCAAAGATGAAAGAATGGCATATATCTTAAAGATTAGAAAACTTGCAGAACAAGCAGCTAGACTTTATTTAAATATTGAAGATAAATCTTTAGTCCAAAAAGTTTGATTTATAAATTTCTTACGCCACTGCAAGCAACCTAAGTGTAAACAATATTCCATCTACCATAATAGTTCTATATACAGCCTCTTCATATATTTCCCCATCTTGCTCTGATACTAAAAACAAAGAGGAACTTTTCTTTGTTTTATCAGCCCTTTTTGTCCGGGAAATCCTTGTTCTTTCACTTACCGCTTTTTCTAAAGCACCCTTGTCATAACCTTCTGATTTTGTAAATTCATTAAATGTCTCTTCACCACTTTTACTCTGTGTGGATAATGGACTTGGTAAATTGTTATGGCCATGTATTGGATTTACTGTCATAATTATTCACCCATCCCCCAAGTTAATATATAATTATAAATCGGACAAAATCTGCTAGTGTTTAATTAATGCCCTAATAGAGTTAAGGGATGGTAATGTAGTATTATTTTATTAAATAATTATGATAAATAGACTTCAATCAAAATTAATCAAGGCTTCATATTCAATTTCTTATTTTTTTGTATGGATTATCCATTTCTTAATCTTTTCACCATTTTTAAGATTTAAGTTTAATGGCCTCGAAAATTTGCCTAATAAAGGAAAATACATACTAGCAGCAAATCACCAGAATTTTTTTGATGGTTTTTTTCTTGCTTATCCTTTTTGTCCTTTTAAAAGACCTTGTTTTATTATTGCAAAAAGGGCACTAAAGACAAAACTCTTTCTCCTTTTAGCTAAATCAATCGGGGCTGTAATTATTGGAAGCGAAATTGAAGAATATCAAAGAGCTTTAAGAAAATTAAATAGAACTTTATCAGAAGGCAGATTAGTAGTTATTTTTCCAGAAGGAGATATTTCAAGAAACAATACACCAAAAAGATTTAAACCAGGGGTAGCTAAAATATCCATAGATTCTAAAGCAAAGGTTATACCCGTACATTTAAATGGTAGCTATAACCTTAGATATTTAACTTATTGGTTAAAAAGACCTCAAATTTCAGTAAAAATTGGTACCCCTATAGAACTATATAGTTATGTCAGCAAATTTGGGAATAATCTAGATCAAATAGCCTCAGTTCTAAGAGAAAAAATTATTGAGTTAGATTCTCCAAGTTCAAAAACTCTATCAAATATTTATGATATAAAATCAAAAGTAATTTCTTCTGATATTCAAAATATAAGACTAGAGACAGTAACTCAATAAAAATTAAATATTTTTAAAATGATTTTATCTTATTTTGACAATAAGAAAGATGGAACACCTGTATTATTTATACATGGAACTGCAAGTGCAAATGAAGTCTGGGAAGAGCAATATGTGCTTTTAGATAAAACTGGTTATAGAGTTATAGGAATTGATCTTCGAGGGCATGGGAAATCATTAAATCCAAGTGGAACATGTAGTGTTAAAGAACATATTAAAGATTTAAAAGAAACAATAGATTATCTGTTAATAAAAGAACC
>JAHFBD010000260.1 GCA_023250175.1 Candidatus Melainabacteria bacterium | reverse complement strand
TGAAAAAGATATTATGTTATATATAAATTCTCCTGGTGGTTCTGTAACGGCAGGATTAGCTATTTATGACACAATGCAACATGTCCGTTCTCAAATTTCCACTATATGTCTTGGCCAAGCAGCCAGTATGGGAGCTTTTTTATTATGCAGTGGTGCAAAAGGAAAGAGAATGTCACTACCTCGAGCAAGAGTACTAATCCATCAACCATTAGGAGGAGCTCAAGGACAAGCTACTGATATTGAAATTCAGGCTAAAGAAATTTTGAGGATTAAAAAACAGTTAAATCAACTTATGTCTCAACATACGGGGCAGCCTGTTAAACAGATTGAAAAAGATACTGATAGGGACTTTATTATGACGCCTGAAGAAGCCAAAGAATATGGATTAATAGATCATGTTATTGTAAAGCTAAGTGATATAAAAGAAAAAACTCCATCCTTATCCTCGGTTTAATAATAAAAATATTTATTAATTTTCTAAAAAATTGTTTCTTTAATCTTTTTATACTAATAAAAAAACAATTTTATAGGGTTATAATTAGTATTATCTGACTTGTATAGCAATATAGGTTTGAGAAAGGTATAAATTTGGAATCATATTGTCGTGAGAAAAGTCTCTTAAATTTGTTTGAAATTAAAAAATTATGCCAAAACACGAGGATACAAGATTAAAATGTTCATTTTGTGGCAAGAGCCAGGATCAAGTTAAAAAATTAATTGCTGGGCCAGGTGTGTATGTCTGTGATGAATGTGTTGATTTATGTAATGAAATCTTAGATGAAGAGTTGTTTGATTCTTCCCAGACTCCACAGTCTAAGGATAGTTCTTTACCGCTAATTTCAGATGTACCAAAGCCAGCTGAAATTAAAGCATACTTAGATCAGCATATTATTGGACAAGATTCTGCCAAAAGAATACTTTCGGTTGCTGTCTATAACCACTATAAGCGTATAAATCATAATGCAGATGCTAAGTTGTCAGATTCAGTAGAAATTCAAAAATCTAATATTTTATTAGTTGGTCCAACGGGTTGTGGAAAGACATACCTGGCTCAAACTTTAGCAAAAATGTTAAATGTACCTTTTGCGGTTGCTGATGCAACAACGCTGACAGAGGCTGGTTATGTTGGTGAAGATGTTGAAAATATTTTGCTTAGACTTTACCAAGCATCAGATTATGATGTGAAAAAAGCAGAACGTGGAATTATTTATATAGATGAGATTGATAAAATCTCTCGAAAATCAGAAAATCCCTCTATTACAAGAGATGTTTCAGGAGAAGGTGTTCAACAGGCTTTGTTAAAAATGATAGAAGGTACTACTGCTAATGTTCCTCCACAAGGAGGACGTAAGCATCCTCATCAAGAATTTATTCAGATAGATACCTCGAATATATTGTTTATTGTTGGTGGAGCCTTTGTTGGTTTAGAGAAAATTATTGAATTAAGGCTTAATAAGAATCGTGGGGTAGGGTTTGGAGCTACTCCGCTTACACAATTAGAAAGAGATATAAGAGCAGCACAAGAATTTAAATATTTGATACCTGATGATTTACTGAAATTTGGTTTAATCCCGGAATTTGTAGGAAGAATTCCTGTCGTTGCTGCGCTTGATGCTTTAGATGAGACAGCTTTAAAACGTATTTTAGTAGAACCTAAAAATGCAATAATAAAACAATATCAACAATTATTAAAACTGGATGGGGTAGAACTAAATTTTGAAACAGAAGCTATTAGTGCAATTGCAAAAGAAGCAATTAAGAGAAAGATGGGTGCGAGAGGTTTAAGAAGTATTGTTGAAGAAATTATGATAGATATTATGTATGATGCACCATCAAGGCAAGATATGAAGAAAGTTTATATAACTAAAGAAATTGTTGAAAATAGAGCAAAAGCTGAAGTTGTTGAATTACCTTTAGAAAAAAGAAAAGGTGAAATCGCATAATTTACATATTTTTTTAAAGGTTATGCATTATAATCAAATTTAATGAAAATTGGTGTACCAAAAGAGATTTTAGATCAAGAATGTAGAGTTGCTTTAACACCTGCAGGTGTATATGCTTTAGTAAATCAAGGGCATGAAGTCTATGTTGAAAATAATGCAGGGGTAGAGAGTGGAATATCAAACAATGATTATACAGGTGCTGGGGCAAAGATTTTAAAAACTCCAGTTGAAGTGTTTGATACTACAGACTTGATTTTGAAAGTAAAACAACCACTAGATAATGAATGCAAGTTATTAAGACCAAAGCAAATGTTGTTTACATTTTTGCATTTAGCTGCAGATAAAGCTTTAGCTAGTAGTTTATGTAAGTCAAAGGCTACTTGTATAGCCTATGAAACGATTGAACTTCCAGATGGTTCTTTGCCATTGCTTATTCCCATGAGTGAAATTGCAGGTAGGATGTCTGTTCAAATTGGGGCACATCATCTAGAAAAGTCTTATGGTGGTAAGGGTGTTTTATTAGGTGGCGTACCTGGTGTTGAGCCTGCATCTGTTGTAATTATAGGTGGTGGGACCGTTGGTATTAATGCAGCAAAGATGGCTATTGGTTTAGGTGCTAAGGTTTATATCCTTGATAATAATTTAAAACGCTTAAGAGAACTTGATGATTATTTTCATGGCAGACTTCAAACGGTTTATTCTACACAACATAAATTGACAGAACTTCTTCTCAATGCAGATTTAGTTGTTTCAGCTGTTCTTGTTACTGGGGCAAAAGCTCCCAGGCTTATTACTAAAGATATTATGTCTAAGATGAAATTAGGATCAGTTATTGTAGATGTTGCAATTGATCAGGGCGGATGTGTTGAAGGAGTAAAACATACAAAACATTCTGAACCTACGATGAAAATAGGAAACACAATAGTTTATGCTGTACCAAATATTCCTGGTGCAGTTCCGATTACCAGTACTACTGCTCTTACAAATGCTACATTGCCTTATGTCATTAAACTTGCAAGCAATGGTTATAAAGCAGTGTTTGATGATAGGGCTTTAAAAAAAGGTGTAAATATT
>JAHFBD010000072.1 GCA_023250175.1 Candidatus Melainabacteria bacterium | reverse complement strand
CCACTTGCTCATAGACATCTTGAATCAATAACTCACTCTGTTTTGCTTGCCAGTTCTAGGCAAGAGATACAAGAATCAAATTTTCAACCAGAGTGGTTAGAACTAATAAATCAACTAGCAGAAACATCCAGATTAAAATATAGAAACTTAGTATATGAAGATGCAGATTTTTGGAATTTCTATACTCAGGCTACACCGATCAAATTTATAAGTCAATTGCGCATAGCATCTCGTCCAGCAAGTCGTAGTGGGCTTAAAAAGGTAGAAGATCTAAGAGCTATTCCTTGGGGATTTAGCTGGACGCAGACTCGAATGATGATTCCAAGTTGGTATGGAGTTGGTAGTGCTTTAAATGAAGTTACACAAGTAAAAGGTGGAATTGAGTGTTTGCAAAATATGTATAAAAACTGGTCTTTCTTTAAAACAATTATTGATAATTGCCAGACAGCTTTAGCTAAAGCAGATATGCATACAGCAAGTCAGTACTTTACACTTGTTGAACCAGCTGAACTTGGTCAAAAGATTTTTTCAAAGATAAAAGATGAATATGAACTTACACGGAAAATGCTTTTATTAGTTACAGAACAAAATGAAATCCTTGATAATTCTCCAGTCATTCAAAAATCTATTAAATTAAGAAATCCTTATACCGACCCATTAAACTATATTCAGGTAGAACTTTTAAAAAGATTAAAAAATACAAATGATAATGTGCTTAAAGAAAAAATTACTTCTTCTGTATTATTAAGCATTAATGGAATTGCTGCTGCAATGCAGGAAACAGGATAAAGCTATAAAAAAAGACCGGTCAATTTGACCGGTCTTTTTACTGGCGATAGAAAGAGATGTTTATTTTCCACTCTTGGAAGGCTTATTACAAACATCAGGAATGGCATCTACATCGTTATCAATTTCTAGAGCTTCATTAATAGTATCTGAAGCTTCAGAAGCTACATCGATGTAGTCATTAGCAGCTTGTTCTGGAATGCAGGTTTTAGGTTTTTTCTCTGATTCATCTGAACAAATCTTGCCATTAATTTCTTCTACGATTGAATCTAAAGTATCTAGGGCTGAAATTATACCCTCATTACAGGCATCTCCTCCAAGCTCTATAGAACCTTTTATTGTCTTAATTACAGAGGCTACTTTTAATCCAATAAGACGTGCCACTTTTGCAGAACGTGCTAATTGGTTTCTTGCAACGTTTAAGTTTCGTAATGCCTGAGCAATCTTAGATTTGCCAGAAGAAGAGGATGTTCCTCCGCCACCAAGACAAGCATTTTTACTTATGGCACAAGTACCATCGGAGCATCTTACAGGGGCTGACTTCGGGCATACGTTTGATGTTCCTGGACCTGATGAACACTTCTCAGCATTAGCTGCACAGGTTCCATCAGGACATAATACAGGCTTATTCTTTGGACATTGTTTTTCTGAGCTACAAAGATCGATGCTTGGTGCACAAGCTCCATTAGGACATTTTATATTCCCTTCTGGACAATCATTTTGTGTTTGCGATGAACAATCTAAAGCAGTAAGAACACAAGATCCATCAGAACATTGAACTGGTTTTTCTTTAGGACAGGTTGACTTTGGATTAGAATCAGTGCCACAAAGTTCAAAACTTGGTGCACAGGCTCCATTGGGACATTTTACATTTGGTGCAGGACATGAATCTTGTGATTTATTACAGGCTAAAGCTGTAGGAGCGCAAGATCCATCAGGGCACTTAACTGGTTTTTCTTTTGGACAAGATTCTTGTGAACCACAAAGTTCAATCTTTGGTGCACATGCTCCGTTAGGGCATTTTACATTTGGTGCAGAGCATAAATCTTGTGATTTATTACAGTCTAAAGCTGTAGGAGCACAAGATCCATCGGAACATTTTACAGGCTTATCTTTTGGACAGGTGTTGCTAGTAGAAGACAGGCATTCTTGAATGCTTGCTGCACAAAGAGTAGGGTTACATCTGATTGGTTTGTCAGGTGGACAAGTAATTGCAGTAGTAGAAGAACACTTGTCAAGAGTTATTGCACAAGAGCCATCTGGACATTTAATTGGTTTATCGGCAGGACAAGTCGTTGTTATAGAACACTTGTCAAGAGTTATTGCACAAGAGCCATCGGGGCATTTAATCGGTTTGTCGGTAGTACAAGCATTTGTTGAACAATCTGCTATAACTGCAGTACAAGTACCATTAGGACACTTGATTGGGGTAGTTGCTGGACATGTGTTTGCAGTACAATCTGCCTGAGTAAGTTTACAAGAACCATCTGAACACTTAATAGGAGTTGCTGCTGGACAGTTATTACTAGTGGTAATACAATTTGCTGCAGCAACTACACAAGAACCATCTGAACATTTAATAGGAGTCGCTGCTGGACAGTTATTACTAGTGGTAGGACAATTTGCTGCAGCAACTACACAAGAACCATCTGAACACTTAATAGGGGTAGCTGCTGGACAGGTATTACCAGTGGTAGGACAATTTGCTGCTACAACTACACAAGAACCATCCGAACACTTAATAGGATTTGCTGCTGGGCATGTATTTGTACTATTTGTAGTTGAGCAATCTGCTATAACTGCAGTACAAGAACCATTAGGACATTGAATAGGAGTGGCAGATGGGCAGGTATTTGTGCTAGTAGTGGTAGGACAGTTTGCTGCAGCAACTACACAAGAACCATCAGAGCATTTAATCGGGTTTGCAGATGGACAAGGACATGCGGCTTGTGTAGCTGCACAGCTATTATTGCTGCATTGTATTGGTGTTGCTCCAGTACATCCAGTACTAGTACTGCTTGTTGTAGAAGGACAAGCTGCTGCTGTAGCTGCACAGGTATTATCAGAGCATCTAATAGGTGTTGCTGATGCACAAGGACAAGCTGCTGCTGTAGCTGCACAGGTATTATCAGAGCATCTAATTGGTGTTGCTGATGCACAGGGACAAGCTGCTTGTGTAGCTGCACAGGTATTGTCGGAGCATCTAATTGGTGTTGCTGATGCACAAGGACAAGCTGCTTGTGTAGCTGCACAGGTATTGTCGGAGCATCTAATTGGTGTTGCTGATGCACAGGGACAAGCTGCTGCTGTAGCTGCACAGCTATTGTCGCTACATTGTATTGGCGTACTTCCAGTACATGTTTGAGCAAGTGCATTACCATTTATTAAACATAATGAAAAAACTAACAGAACTAAAAAAACACTACATAAAGATTTTTTATTCATTTTTATACTCCAAATAATTAATTTATTAACCTAAATTTTAATCTACCACAATAAGTAAAAGTAAAATCTGACTGTTAAGATTTTTCAAAAACTGTTTTGTAAAGTATTTTAAACAAACGTATTAGCCCTAGGAAATTAAGATATTATCGTAAATTAGGAACAAAATAATTAGTCTTTCAAAGAAAATAATTATCTACACTTATATTGTTAGTTCGTACTCTATTAATGCTCAAATGCTAATGTTTCCCACTATCTACCCGTCTCTTGGTATTCCAAATACTAAATACAGTAACTAAACCAGTTGCAATAGCAGTTGTTGACATACTTTGATAATAAGTTTTTATCTGACCTGTTATAGATTTGTTTAGTTTACTAATCAGAGATTTGTCTTTGTCATTAATTGCATCTTTGATTTCTTTTTCTAGTTTGTTTAATGATTTAACTTCTTTTTTGTTTGGGTCTATAATTTCTGTGTCAAACTTTTTATCATATCTTTTGGCTAAAGCTTTGTGAGCTATAACATCCCCCCAGAAATTTCCAGCAAGTGAAATTCCCATTCTAATGGTTCTTTCAATAACTTCATTAATAGATCGGCTTGAGATTATTCTACTAACTACGCCACCATATAAGTTATGTCTAAATAAATTTCCTTTACTTGTAATAGAACCACTAAAGTTTTTTAAGTTTTCTTTTATATGATTTATGAACTTATCTTGCCCTGTATCTTGTTGTTGGGCAGTTAATGCTTGTTTTAGTTTGTTTGCATCCCAGGCAGAGCCTAAAAATAGTGGTATTAACCCCCCACCAAATAACAAATATTTAAATCTCTCATAAAAACTTGCTCCTTGTTCTCTCTCTGAGTCACTTAAAATATTTAACTCTCCAGTAAAACCTACGACACCTAAGACTTTTTTTGTAAACCAGTTTCTAATCCAAGGGGAAAGATATGTTAAAAACCCTACAGACATTAAATCAAGCTTTCTTGCAAGACACTTGGCATCTATTAATTTCTTTTTTAAATCAGTAATATCGCTAAGAGTCATAGCATTTATAACATTAGTATTTTCTTTAATTTCAAGAAGCTGTTCTTTTAATTTTTCTGGAATTACATCTGGTGTTAAATCTTCAAACTGAATTGAAAATAACCCTTTTAATTCTTGAGGGAGCCCATGTTTACTTGCAGCAAATTTATTCCAAATAGGTACAAGTGCTAGCGGAGAAAGAAAATTAGTTATTAAGCGTAATCCATTTCCAAAAGCTGTTTCTGCTGCTGATTGCCAATTTCGTCCAATTAATTCAATTAAAGCAACTGGTAGAAACCCACTACTCATATCAAGTAATCCACGATTTAATACTTCATTTTCTTGGATGTATTTTGTGGTTTTGTAATACTTACTTGTTATAAAATTTTCTGTATTTGAAAAAACACTGAGGTGGTTTGTGATATTAGTTATTGTAGACATTTAAAAAGTTTTATTATAAGTATTAAATATATAATAATATTCTACATTTGTTAATCAGTCTTAGTAATGAATTTAATTGAAAAATAACATTCTAAGCGAACTTTAACCAATAATTGATTATGACTATTGATTGTTAAGATTATAATGTTACTTAATAAGCTAGCATAATCTTGTTAAGTTAATGAAGCCCAGTTTAGAGAGGTAAATTATGAACTCCATAGAAGATATTAATTTCGGCAGAAAATTAATAGTCCCATTACGTAAAAAAATAAAAATTACAAATTATAATCCTGATCAGACTTTTGAACTGGAAAAAAATGAGCAAGTTAAAAAAACTCTTGACGAAAATGTCAAAGAACTAATAAGGTTACAACAAGTTCTTTATGCAGAAAACAAGAGTGCACTTCTTATTGTTTTGCAGGGAATGGATACTTCAGGAAAAGATGGAACTATAAAACATGTAATGAGTGGAATGAATCCTCTTGGGTGTCAGGTGACTTCTTTTAAAGCTCCAACAGATGAAGAATTAGATCATGATTTCTTATGGCGAATCCATAAAAATATTCCACCTAAAGGAAATGTAGGAATATTTAACCGTTCTCACTATGAAGATGTTTTAGCGGTAAGAGTATTAAATCTTGTTCCACAAAATATTTGGAAAGCTCGTTATGAACAAATAAATAACTTTGAGCAATCTCTTTTTGAAAACAATGTACAAATTCTTAAGTTCTTTCTTCACATTAGTAAAGA
This sequence comes from Candidatus Melainabacteria bacterium, assembly GCA_023250175.1. GTDB lineage: Bacteria > Cyanobacteriota > Vampirovibrionia > 2-02-FULL-35-15 > 2-02-FULL-35-15 > JAHFBD01. The sequence goes on along the minus strand of JAHFBD010000072.1, from coordinate 4,361 downwards.
AGAGCAAAAAGAAAGATTGATTGAAAGACTTAAAGACCCAACTAAAAATTGGAAATTTAGTGCTGCAGACTTAGAAGCAAGAAAACAATGGGATGAATATATGAGAGCATATGAGGATGTTCTTAATAAATGTAATACTAAGTGTGCACCATGGTTTATAATTCCAGCTAATAATAAATGGTTCAGAAATCTTGCAATCTCACAGATTGTTATAGAAAAATTAAAAAACTTAAAAATGAAATTGCCAAAATCTTCATTAGATTTATCTAAGATTAAAGTTGAGTAACCTGGTTCTAATGTATTAGAACAAAATGTTTACTTTGCAAAAATCATTTTCAGTGCTACAAGAAGTAATGACACCCCAAAAATTTTTTCCAGTACAATACTAGGAAGAGCAGTTGCAAATCTTGCACCAATTAAACCACCAAAGAAAAATCCAAGACATATTAAAATAGCTACATTTAGGTCTACATGTCCTTGTTTATAGTATGTCCATGCTGCAAGGATTCCTACAGGTGGAACCATTAAAGCAAGAGTGGTTCCTTGGGCTGCATGTTGAGAAAAGCCAAATAGTAAGACTAGAGCAGGAATAATTATTATCCCACCGCCAATTCCAATTAAACCACTTAAAGTTCCAGCAATTAAACCTAAGATAATATAGAGAAAACCATTTGACATTTAAGCTCTCCTTTTTTAAATCACTTTAAAACCTATTATATCTTATCTGCTTTGGTTTGCTGGATGAGTGAAGTGGTCACAATTTGCTTGAGGCATAACACTTCTTTTGGTACTGCTAATAAACTCTTCGGTATAGACTTTCATATTTTCTCTCAATAAATTTTTTAATATCTTTTTTGCTTCTTCTGGATCATCTTCATAAATAATGTCAACAAGTTCTTTTGCTAGTTTTTTAAAGTTATCTAATCCTGAGCTGTCTAGAGAAATCTCACCTTTTCCCTGCATGTCTCCTATCTGTGCAACTATACCAAGAAGTCCATTTGCTACACTTTTTATAGCAGATTTGGAAAACCCAAAAAATAAGTAAGCTAACGTTAATGCCTGTGCCGCAAGTTTTATAATTGCCTTTGCTGCAAGTGTTCGTATTATAGGATTTTTGGACGATAAATAACCTTTATAGCTATAGATTGCGAACATACAGGAAGGATAATCTAATGGAGATGGCGGATTTTGCAGTAATGAAATTATTGAAGCATCTTCTTGCTCTTTTGTTATTCTAGGATTGAGTATATTCCTAAAAAGACAGAGTTCAATTATTGGTTGGTTAGCTGGATCTAAGGAAGCTAGTGCTATTAACCTGTTTTCCTCTTGTTGTGTTTTTGGTCTAAATAAAAGCTTTGTTATAATACTTTGTTGAGCAATGAAGTGACTAAACCAATCTGATGAAGCAGATGATGAATAAGTCATATATACCCCCGATCATTTAATATAACGAATTGGTAAAAACCTTTTTGACAGGGTATTTAAAGGGAGTCATGTTAAAATAATGTTAATTGGTTTAACAATTTAAGGAAAGTGACTTCAGTAAATGTTTGGTATCTATTCATTGTCTCCATGTATTTTACCCAAACTACAGAATATTAATTCACAAAAACAGGTTAGCAAATTACACTCTGTATCCAAAGCCTTAGGTAAAATCACACAAAATACCACTGCTTATGAAATCAAATCAAAATTTAAAATTAATGATGCTTTAATACCACCTAAAAGCCTTGTTATAGCTGTTCCTGGAATGTGGTCATCTAAATCTACAATAACACCTTTTGCAAGATACTTAAAACAAGAGGGGCATGATGTATATGTCTTTGCTATTCCACATGTTAAGTGGGCACAGAGAATGAATCAAGGCAGTAAATGGCTTTCTAATAAGATAGATGATGTTCGCATTGTAGAAACACAAAGAAAGCTCTTTTTTATACAAAGCCAGTTATCAAAGTTAGAACAAAATGATCAGAAAATAACCTGGATTAAAGAGTATTTTAATTTAGATAATTCTAAGCTTGCAAATAAATTAGTAGAACAAATCTTTGATTTATTAACAAATTCAAACTTTGTTAATAAGATTCAAGCTTTAAGATCAAATAACGATTCTTATTCTAAAAGCACTGATGAAAAGCTTTCATCAATGCTTCAATACTATAAGAAAACTTTTGCTAGTAATATAAATCAGGATTTTGATAGTGATTTATTTAGTAAAAAAGTTATCAATCAAATTTTTGATGTAATAGCTCCAAGGGTTGTATTGGTGGGACACAGTCTTGGTGGTGCTGTTGCTCTTCAGTCTCTGCAACGGGCAAGTGAACCTAAAAATAACTATAAAGATGAAATAGCTATGATTGTTGGATTAGGTTCTCCTTTTTGTGGAGCATCTGTGCCATCTAGATATAAGCTATTAAGCCCAATTTTATATTCTTTATTTTATACTATTCATCAACTTAATCCTTTTAGTAAAACAATAACTACAATGCAAAAAACTGATTTGCCTGTTGATACGACGGTTGTGTCATTGGCAAATCCTAGAGATGGATTAGTTTCTGTTGAAAATAGTAAATTAAATTGTGACGGCAATGTTCAAATCCAATTAACTCCGAAAGAAGCTGATATGACAAGCCTTATGCATGATAATGAATATCAAGGTGTAGTAGTTAAGTGGCTTCAGTCAGTAAGAATGTCTACTTACAATAAACTTAGTGAGATGGGTTGGGAAGCATTAAAAGGGGTTCGCCATCATTGTGGCTTTTTAGATCCACAATATTTTGATTCTTATTATTCTGAACAAGGTGAAATAAACAATCAAATATTTAAAGGTCCGAATTTCATACAGTACTTAAAAAGCCTGCTTAATCGAAATAATAATGAGGCTTTACAAAAACAAGTTTTGATGAAGATGATAGATACTATGGGAGATAAAGATGTACAAGCTAATGAATATATTAAATTAATCCCAGAGCTTGAAAAGCTTGTAGCTTTACCACTTCCATTTAATAATAGTTCTAATAAGCTTTCTCAAGTAATATTAAATGAGTTAAAGAGGAAGTAGACATCATGCAGATTTTACCCAGTCATTATCAAAGTGCCATACAAAGCTTAAGTAAGTACAACCAATTAAACTCTGTAAAGGTTCCTTCGTTTCACAAATCTGTTCCAATGGTATATGCAAATGAAACTGCTGTTCAGGAAAAATCTGAAAATTTATTTAAGACAGTTATAGAGTATTTAAAAGCAATACCACAGGATAGCAAATTGTTTTTTAAAAAGAATGATCCTGTTTATATTCCAGATTTACATGGAGATTTTGTTCATTTAATCACAACGCTACATAGACATAATCTCTTGGAGAGTGATCTTAAATTAAAAAGTGACTTTAAATATATTTTACTTGGTGATATTTATAATAGGGGGAAAGACTCAAATGTAATTGACTATTGGTTAAATAAACAAATTGAAAGAGGGATAGAATTCTATAGGCTTATTGGGAATCATGAATTGTTTTTTGTAACCAGAAAAGAAGATGGTCAGCTGCTCACTGTTAATGCACGAAATCATAATCCTTTATTTGTTCCATCAAATGATATTCAAATTGATATTTTAAATGGCTATAAAGTTACTGAAGAGTTACTGAAAAATATGAAAGATGGCAATTTGCTTGCAGCATATGCTGCATTAAATACTGAAATCAATGTTCCTATGCTTTATACTCATAGTTTTGTTATTAATGAGGATTTAAATAAATTATTGAGTGATGGTTCTAAAGATATATTTAATTTTGTTGAAGTATTAAATGAAAGACTTAAAAAGGTAGGAAAAGCTTCTTATGAGTGTTTTACAGATTGTAAGGCTAAAGACAAGTATGACTGGAAAGAAATAAATGCTCCTTTTGCAAGTGATCCATTTTTTAATATAAGAGGTAGAGATGCTAATGGAAGGCATACGTCTTATCTTATGCGAGTGACAGGGCTAGCAGAAAAACCCGGAGTGCTTTCAACAAATATTAGTGATGAGTTGCCATCTGGTGTTTATCAAACAGTTGGACATACAATGATATTTCATTTTGACTTACCAAAAGGTTTTCCAGATAATGGTCCTATTATAATGTCTAATAAAAATAAAAATGCATTTGTTCAGTTTAGTGATGTAGGGATTGGTTCTTATTATAAAGATGATTCTTTTGAAAGGCATGATGTAACTCTTAATAAAGAGCTTTCGTTACTACCTAGCTAGCGTAATATTTTTAAGTAAATGACTCATAAGGTAAGATTTTATCCCCCAAATTATAAGAAACTCGGTAAAATCTGCAAGGTATTATAAATGGCAGACTAGAAGTACTTTGGAAAGCCAGTTTT
>JAHFBD010000071.1 GCA_023250175.1 Candidatus Melainabacteria bacterium | reverse complement strand
TTTATATCCTTTGCATTTATTCGTGGAAGCCTCTTAGTAAACAAATCCGAGAAAGAATTAAATCAAAAAGAAATAGTTAATGAAGTTGAAGCAAATAAGTATGAGTTAAAAGAAATCGATGTAAAAACCGGGTTACTAAAATGGCAACTAACAGCAAAAAAAGGACAAACAGAAGATCGTCTACAAGCTGCTCTTATAAAAGATATTGAAGCCAAAGTATATAAGAACAATGATATTGTTTTTGAATTAAAAGCACCTTTTGCACGAGCAAATTCCTCAAAAAAAGATATTCAACTTTTTGGTGGTGTCCACCTTAACAATAAAGACAATAGTCTTTTACTCATGGCTAATCAAATCGTGCTTGGAATGAGTACTTCTGTTGAAGCGCAAGATGGATTTAATTTAATTTTAAAGAACAATGGAACTATTACAGGAAAAACAGCATTAATAAATGGTGAACAAACAGATATCATTGTTTATGACTTAGAAGATGCATCATTTAAGGATGTACAATTAGTCGGTAAAAAAGTAGTTATAAAAAAAGATAAAAACGGAGATTTAATAAATGCAACTATCTCAAATAACGGAAGTATCATTTTAAAAAATCAAAACAACGATAAGCTATCTGCAAATACAATAATCTGGAATAAAAACGGTGAAATTGAAGCTCATAATAACGTAGTCTTTAATTCTAGCGATAAGATTTTTAAAGCAGAAAACCTAACAATAAAACCTGATAAAACAATCTATGCACAAAATAAGATTTTAATAATACATAAAGATACAAAATGCTATGGAAACTCATTGAAATATGACAATGATTCTCTAATAACTATAAATGGAAATCCCAGAGTTATTCAAGGAGGCAAACAAATAACAGCAAATAAAATTATTTACGATCTAAGCACAAGCAAGGTTCAAGCAATTGGAAATGTAAAAACTTCTGTAGTCCAGGAAAGAACTATTGGATATAGAGGATAACTATAATGAATATATTTAAACGACCATTCTTACAGAGAGGTTACTTTATTATCCTTTTTGCATTAATAATACTCCCAGCTAATTCTACCTATGCTAAAGAAGATTTTGAAATCAAACATGCTGACTCACTGGAAACAGAGAATCAGGTTATTTTAATAAAAGGAAATATAAACATAGAATACAAGGATGCAAAGATAGAAGCACCTGAAGGTAAAATCGAAACGACTAATCAAGGAGAGCCTTATATTGCTTTTTTTACTAATAGAGCTAAGCTACAGTTAAAAGATCGCAGGCTTGAAGCTGATAAAATATCAGTCTTAATTCAAGAAAAAAAAATTATTGCTGAAGGTCATGTTAACTCTGAATTAAAGGACAAAAAGCAAGTTCCAATTATTATAAGTTCTGACTATCAGGAATTATTTTGGAGTGGTGAAAATGCAAATATTATGGGGAATGTGCTTACAAAATATCAAGATATGAAAATAACCTCTGATGAAGCAAAAATAATATATAAAAACAAATCTCCTATTCAGGCAATCTTTACAGGAATCTCCCAACAAGCAACCTTGGCACAACCTACAAATTCAACACTTGCAGACAATTTTCTTTTTGACATAAAAACACATAATGTTCAAGCCAAGGGAAATGTAATAAGTACAATTTGGACTGACAAAACAAAACCAGTCAATAAAGAAGATTCTATCTATTTAGAAACAGAGAGTCTGTATATTGATGATTTAACAGGTACGATAACGGCAAAATCCCAAGAGAAAAAAGTTAATTTAAACTATCAAACAACCCATGGTAAAAGTCAGGAAGCCCATTTACTTAGAGATAATGATACAAAAAAACCTGAAAAGATAATTTTTATTGGTAATGCTGATGTAAGTCAAGACGATAAGCAATTACAATCTGAAGAAATTGTTTTAAATTTTGATGATAAAAAATTAACCAGTAACACAAAAACCAATATTAGACCAAAAACTTTAATCTTTAGGAGATAGCCATTAAAACCCTTAACTGGCTAATTTCCACCAATTTGAAAGGACTTTTAAAGTATAATTTTAAGAACATTATGTAGAAATTATGATTAATCAGATTTATGAACCCATTAAAAATTTTATAAATGGCTTAAGTATACAAGCCAAGTTAATCGTTTCAATTGTTTTTGGAATATCGATTTTTATAACACTTTCAGCTTTCTTGATAATTCATAATATTCAGTCAAATATAGACAACCAAGTTTTAATGCTAAACAATAATTTAAAGTCAACACAAATGCTCTCACATCTAGCTTCACAAGCTTTATTGAAAAATTATAGAGATATAAATAGCAGAAAATTAGAATTAGAAAAATTAATCCATAATTTTATTGATGAACATCCAGAGATAACATTTGCTATTTTTACAGATAACGCAGGAACAGTTTTAGCTAAGAGCCAATTTGCTAATTTGTTTGATCTGACAAAAGGAAGTATTGAAAAGCTACCACCACCAAAACATGTTCCTTATATTCAAATGTATTACTCAAAAGGTGGCAAGCTATTAATTATTGCTGAACCCATTCAGTTTAATTCTAATTTTTTTGGCTGGGTTTGGGTTGGAATACCCGACACTGGATTTACTATTGTAGGTTCAAAGAAAGAACTCGTAATATTTTTATTAGAAATATTTGTACTTGTTTGGATACTTTCAGTAATCGGTGCAATTGTTAATTCGCTTATAATCACCCGCCCATTAAGAAAACTTGAAAAGGGTGCTAAAGCAATTACTGAAGGACGTTTTGGTTTTCAATTACCTTTAAAAGGTTTTTTAGGCAAAGAATTAACACAACTAGTAAAAGCTTTTAATAAAATGTCAAAAAGACTAAAACAATATGAAGACTCAAATATTGAAACACTTAGTTCTGAACGAAATAAGTTTGAGTCTGTAGTTATGTCTATTTCTGATGGCGTAATTGTCTTAGATAAAGAAGATATTATCCAAATTATAAATCCAGCAGCCAGAAAACTCCTAAACAGATCAAACGATGAGTTAATTGGTCAAAAAGCTACTAATATATGGACTCACAAAATTAATGAACAAATATCAAATTTTATAAATAGCATAAAACTAGATAGTGCTAACAATAATGAGCCCAATAGCTTTGAATTAATTAGAGATGAGCGAACTTTAAAACTATATTTAGCACCTTTATATAATTTAAACAATGAAAAAATAGGTGCAATATTAGTTATTCATGACAGAACAAAAGAAGTTGAAGTAGAACGTATTAAACAAGAATTTATAAGCAATGTAAGCCATGAGTTAAGGACTCCAATAACAAGCATTAAGTGTTATGTAGATACCTTGTGCTCTCATGGTGAACAAATAGATGAAAAAAACAAAGCTGAATTTATATCAATAATTAATCAGGAAACTGACAGGTTAAGTAACTTAGTAAATGATGTTTTAGAATTATCAAGTTTAGACTCAAACACAAGAAAACTACAACTCACACTAGAAGATATTTATCCTTGTATTGAATTCACTTTAAAAGCAGTCTCTGTATTAGCTGAAAAGAAATCCATTAAGCTTATTACAAATATTGAAGAGAACCTGCCCCTATTAAATATAAATCAAGAAAATATTGAAAGAGTGTTACTGAACCTGCTTTCCAATGCAATTAAATACACACCTGGGAATGGAATGGTAAAACTATCCGTAAAAAGAGACGGACCAAATATCAGATTTCAAATAATTGATAATGGAATTGGGATTCAAGAAGAACATTTACCACTTATATTTGAACGTTTTTATAGAGTTGAAAATAAAGTTCATACTATTAAAGGTACAGGATTAGGTCTTACAATTGTAAAGAAATCTATTGAACAACATGCTGGTCAAATTATAGTTAAGAGTAAACTAGGCGAAGGAAGTATCTTTGAATTTACCTTACCAATTCCAATAGAACAAGAGGCTGTTTTAAGTCAATCAAAAGATTATGAATTAGAGCAATCTGTATCTAAAATAGGATAAGATTTTGCTGTATAATTATTTATGCTAATTTTTAACATACTACTGAATTATGAAATTATCGTAAGGATCGGTAGCTCAACGGTAGAGCAGAGGACTCATAATCCTTTGGTTACAGGTTCGAATCCTGTCCGATCCACTTTTTACTTTCAGGCTCTACAAAAACTTAGCTCAATAAAAACTAGCTTACTTCATATAAAGTTTCTAATTGAGACTGAATTTCTTTATTCTCTAAGTACTCATCAAAAGTCATCTTCCTGTCTAAAACCCCATGTGGAGTAAACTCTATAATTCTATTGGCTATTGATTGAACTAAACTATGATCGTGCGAATTAATCAGAATAACTCCTTTAAACTTTTCTAAGGCTCCATTCAAGGCAACAATCGATTCTAGATCTAGGTGATCTGTTGGTCCATCTAGTAATAAAATATTTGCTTTATTCAACATCATTTTTGAATACATAAGACGCATCTTTTCACCACCAGACAGTACATTTATTTTTTTTAGAGCGTCTTCTCCAGCAAACAACATCCGTCCCAATAAACCACGAATATGTTCTGTTGATTGATCATCTGAAAATTGACGCAACCAATCAACGATATTGTAATCACAATTATCAAAGAATTTACTATTGTCTTTTGGTAGATAACTTAGACTAGTTGTTTGCCCCCAGGTAAACATCCCACTATCTGCTTTTAGATTATTAGATAAAATATCCAAAAAAGCAGTTTTAGCAAAATCATATTCTCCAACTAAAGCAACTTTTTCACCTGGAGCAATAATCAAATCAAGTTTATTGATTGCTTTTTCTCCATTGATAGATTTTGTTAATCCTGTAACCGTTAAAATCTCTTTCCCAACTTCTCTAGCACATTCAAAATGGATATAGGGATAACGTCTAGATGAAGGTTTTATGTCATCTAACGTAATTTTTTCTATTTGTTTTTTGCGGGAAGTTGCTTGCTTTGATTTTGATGCATTTGCACTAAAGCGCCGAACAAAATCCTCCAACTCTTTAATTTGCTCTTCTTTTTTCTTATTTGATTCAGATAATAGTTTTCGAGCAAGCTCACTTGATTCACGCCAAAAATCATAATTTCCCGTAAAAAGTGTAATTTGCTCATAGTCAATGTCCGCTATATGAGTACACACTTTATTTAAGAAATGACGATCGTGAGATACCACTATCACTGTAGATTTATAATTCAATAAAAATTCTTCCAGCCAAGCAATTGATTTTGTATCAAGGTGATTTGTAGGTTCATCAAGTAGCAGAACTTCAGGATTACCAAAAAGTGCTTGTGCTAACAACACCTTTACTTTTTGGCTATCTAACAGATCTTTCATCTTCTTATTGTGTAAATTATTTGCAATACCTAGGGCATTGAGTAAAATGGCTGCTTCGGCTTCAGCTTCCCATCCATTTAACCCAGCAAAATCACCTTCTAATTTTCCAAGTCTAAGACCATCAGCGTCCGTAAATTGCTCTTGGGGTTTTGCATAAAGTGCTTCCCTTTCTTCCATCACTTTATAAAGTTCTTGATGTCCCATAAAAACTGTTTTAATTACAGGGAAATCATCATATTCAAAGTGGTTCTGTTTTAAAACAGCAATTCTATCATTTGGTCCTTTACTTACAGATCCTGCTGAAGGTGAGATTTCACCTGAAAGTATTTTAAGAAAGGTTGACTTTCCAGAACCATTTGCACCTATTACACCGTAACAATTATCATCGGTAAACATGATATTAACGTTTTCAAATAGTTTTCTTCCACCAAAAGATAAAGAAAGGCTATTGGTTTGTATCATTTCAAATCCTTTATTTTGTTCTCAAATTAAGCGATGATAATGTTAGCATAAATCTCCACCAAAGTTAATTTTTATTAGTAAAAACAGTTCATTGACTATGTTAGTAAAGGGGCAAGACAGATAACTGTTACGATAAAAAAGGATAGAGAAACCTCTAGTTTTTTAGTATATTATTGTTACTACCTAGCTCGTGTAATATCTCTAAGTAAATGACTTATAAGGTAAGATTTTATCTGATTTATTCAGTAAAATCTGTAAGGTATTATAAATGGTAGACGGAAGCACTATGGAAAGCCGGTTTTGGGAGTGCAGCGAAAAAACCGGCGGTAGGTAGAAACATATTATTTACATTATGCCAAACGTTGAAGAAGACTGTTTTATAAATTGCCCTTACTGTTTAGAAAGTATTGAGATTAGAATTGATTTGACTGGTGGAGAAAATCAATTCCTTACATATGATTGCGAAGTATGTTGTAGACCAATTACTCTTCAAGTTGAGATTAATGCTGATGGAGTTATAGACATAATAACTGAGAGAGAATCTTGATCTTAAAATGACTACTTCCTGGTATTACAAAGAGATACAATTGCTCTGTCCCATAACAAGATTTCTAATGATAAAATAAGATATAAAGATAAAGAATAAAGAATAAAGAAAATGCAAATCCCAAATCACTACCAAACACTTTATATAAGATTTATACGCTTTGCCTGTGGAATGACAATTTTTGCATTACTTAGCGGGATACTTTTCCAGGAATCAACAAAAAAAATACCTTTTAGCACAACTTATCCGCCAGGAATTCACTGGGAAGCCGTTTACCACTTAGCTTTTGTTCATGGACATATTTTTTTAATTGGGGTATTAATACCATTAGCCATAATCGGAATGTTACATTTTGGACTTTTATTAGGTGGAAAAACTATCTCTGAAAAATTATTAAAGCTGGGTTCCTGGCTTTATTTACCGAATGCACTGCTAGCTGTTTTACTTATGCTTTATAAAGGATATCATTATGTTATTTCTATACGTATGGGACAATTAGACTTTGCACAAATAAATCATAGTTTTTTTTGTGGTTGCCATTTGCTTAGACAAATAATTTATGGTCTATCTCACACATTAATGTCAGTAGGATTAGGTATTTTAGTAGTTGCAATCTGGAAAAGTTTATCTAATTTAAAGCCTAACAAAGCTAATGAAGCTAATTAACCTATAAAAAAGCTCCTTACAAAAAGCAACGAACCAATATCTGTTAGTTTTCTCACTAAGATACTTTTGATAGAATTATAAGTTATCTTAAGATATTAAAGGAGAAAACATGAAAAAACCATTATCAATCCTTTTTGTTTTTGCATTTTTTACATTTAGTTGTTCAGCACTTGCAATAAGTGAACCCAAGTATTTTAGAAGGTTATCGTGTTCTAAAGTATTAGATAGTTGTACAAGCATACAGGATTTAGAAAAGAATGAATATTTACCACCTGATGAAAATGATGATCTAGAATCTTACGTAGAAGGGATTCTTGATACTTATACCCCAGAAGAGTTACAGGATATCTGTAAAAGTTGTATTGTGGCTAAGAGCAGGGATTCAAAATGCATAAACAAAGGTATCAAAAAATGCAGAAAAAGTTTTTTATAGAACTTTAGAAAAGATTTCAAAGATTTCAAAGATTTCAAAGATTTCAAAGATTTCAAAGATTTCAAAGATTTCAAAGATTTCAAAGATTTCAAAGATTTCAAAGATTTCAAAGATTTCAAAGATTTTAAGAATTTTAAAAATCTTAATTAATAAGAAACGGCTTACTAATGACAAAACTACGAGTCTTTTAAAAACGCAGAAAGTTGATGTTAGTAGCATAAGAAATATACTAAACAATCTAATTATCTAGTAATAGCCCTATAAAAATTATTTTGAAATAGGAAGAAAGGGGAATATTATTTAAGACAAGGAGATAACTTATGTTTATTTTGGATAATACTGTTTCAGGAATGGGGAATACTCAGGGACAAGGAAATTATTATACTGGAGGAGCTTCCTTACGAAGCCAATTAGATATCTTAATAAAAGTAGCGAAAACAAATCCTGCTACTTGTAATGATATAAAGGAAACACTTATTGTAATGCTTAATGAATGGAGAGACCGCCTTGGGATCCCACATGATGGTAAAAAAACGGGTGTTTCTCTTGTCCGAGAGGTAGATAGCTTGGTAACTGATAGCGATAAATTTAACCCCGAAACTAAAAAAGCACTCAAAAATATTAGATATCTTATTTACGAGGGAGTATATGACATCCCCTTTAAGAATAAACAAGGAAGACTCAATGTAAGCGGTCCCAAGGTAGAGCAAATTAAATCCTTGATAAAAACTCTTTCTAACTAGATAAATAAAAACTCATAGTGGACTGGATAATTATCAAACTTTTTTAAGAGAAAATCCAGACAACGTTGTTAGGATTTTAAGAAGGCTTGGAATGGCTGCTTAAATAAGCTCGGACAATATAACCCACGGTTACAGAAGTTTTTTAATACTTAGTGTATAGTGGTAAATCATGAAAGCCAATGATTTGAATAAAGGCAAATTTGTAATTTATACAATAAATCATTGTAGAAATAATTATAACAATTTTTACACCCAGGACTTACAAAAAAGCTTAGTCCTGGATATAATACTTTCCCAGGACTTACAAAAAGCTTAGTCCTAGATATAAAAAAGGATTTTTCGGTGTTTTATGGGTAGAATTGGTACTCACGGGCAAAACGGTACTTCATTTCTCCCAACATCATTTCCACCTAATGAACTAATAAAATGGAATAACAATCTTATATCACTACTTTCAAAAGCTGATATGGCAATAGGAAAGCTAAATGCAATTGACCAGCTAGTACCTGATGTAGATTATTTTATTTTCATGTATATAAGAAAGGAAGCTGCTTTATCAAGTCAGATAGAAGGAACACAAGCTACTCTTCTTGACCTTGTAAAAGCAGAAGCAAAATTAGAAAATGAAAAACCACCTTCTGATTTAGACGAAATAATAAACTACATTAAAGCAATGAATTATGGAATAAAGAAAATGGAAGAGTTACCACTTTCGCTCCGACTAATAAAAGAAGTACATAAAGAGCTACTAAAAGGTGTAAGAGGAGAAAACAGAACGCCAGGAGAATTTAGGAAAATTCAAAATTGGATCGGAGGTAGAACTATTGAAACAGCCGCCTTTATACCACCTAAGGTACCTGAAATGCAAAAAGCACTAAATGATCTAGAAAGATTTATGCATGAAGAAAAAGAATCTCTACCCCCACTAATAAAAACAGCACTAATCCATGCACAATTTGAAACAATACACCCATTCCTCGATGGCAATGGAAGAACAGGAAGGCTTTTAATTACTTTTTACTTATATAAAGAAGGTATTCTATCCAGACCATTATTATACTTATCAGATTACTTTAATAGATATAGAAATCATTACTATGAAAAATTAAACAGTTACAGATTTGGCACGGGCGTAGAAGAATGGTTAAAATTTTTTCTGGATGGGATTAAGGTTGTTTCAGAAGAAGCAATAGAAACAGCTATCAAGATTACAAAACTAAAAGAAAAAGACACAGAAAAAGTTTCAGGTTTTGGTAAAAATGCAGAGAAAGCATTAAAATTGCTTAATAAACTTTACTCCTTACCTATAGTTGATTCCAAATTAATATCTAAAATTACTGGAATCACATCTAAAACAAACACAAATACCTTAATTACAAAATTCATAAAAGCAGGAATCTTAAAAGAAATCACGGGGAAAGAAAGAAATAAAAGATTTATTTATAGCGAGTATATTAAACAGTTTAGTAAAGAGAAAATATAAAGTTATTTAAGCAAATAAAGCGGGAACTCACGACCTCATGCGTGACAATTGCTATGCATAAGCATATCCTTTTTTAGACTTTTTAGGAATAAAATCAATAATTAAGCTTGCATTCAAGGCCTCTGCAATTTCTTCTAACTTTGTAACGGAATATC
>JAHFBD010000070.1 GCA_023250175.1 Candidatus Melainabacteria bacterium | reverse complement strand
CATAAGTATATCCTAGAGTTTTAGTAATTTCACTGATTTTTAAACCTAATATTTTCTCAAGTTCGAGATTGTTGTAGTTTGTAATTCCTTTAGCAAATGGTTTATTTGTATTTAAAAGCAAGATATCAATTGCAGAACCTCGATCAAATGAACCCATAATCTTCTTAAGTCCAGCAGGTAAAAGACTTTTCCCATTATTAAATATTGCATTAAATGCTCCTTCATCTACAAAGATTTTTCCTGTGCTTAGTAAAGTATTTGCAATCCAGCTTTTTCTTTTTTCAATCTTACTTACATTTGGCAAAAAAGTGGTGCCTCTTGGCTTATTGTTTAATAAATCTAAGATCATTTCGGGGTTTCTTCCATACATTATGTGAGTTATTACTCCTATTGATGTAGCAAGCTTTGCTGCTTGAATTTTAGAGAGCATTCCACCAACTAAACTCACTACCTATCCCACAAGCCATTTGCTCAATTTCTGGAGTAATCTTTTCAACCTTTGATATTAATTTTGCTTTTTTATTTGTTTTTGGATTACTATCATATAATCCTTCTTCATCTGTAAGTATTATTAACTTATCTGCTGAGACCAAATCAGCAACCATCGCACTTAACATATCATTATCACCAAATCTAATCTCTTCACTTGCAACTGTATCATTTTCATTAATAATTGGTAGAACTTTTAGTTTTAGTAATTCAAGAATGGTTTCTCTCGCATTAATATAAGACTCTCTTTGAGAAAATCCATCTCTAGTTAAAAGAATCTGAGCAATTGATATATTATATTTTGAAAAATATTTTTCATATGTTTGCATAAGAAGTGCCTGTCCTATAGCTGCTACTGCTTGTTTACCTGATATTGTTTTAGGTTTTGTTTTTAAATTTAGTTTTTTTACACCCAAGGCAACTGCACCCGATGTAACTAATATAACTTCATGCCCAAGAGACTTTAATTTACCAATTGTATTGGTAAGTCTTTGAACAACTTCTGTATTTATTCCTTTAAGAGAGTCTTTAAGACTTAAAGTATTTGTACCAACTTTAATTATTATTTTTTGAGTAGCTTTAGACATTTGATTTTATATAGGACAAACAATATTTTCTATTAAATAGGGGATAACTGCCTTGATTATATTAATTAAAAATTTAAACCAAATAAAATCTATTTAAAACTTAATGATTATAAACTTACAACTCTAACTTACTTATAAATTGAAGGGTCAATCCCACTTCTTTGTTTAAGTATTTTTAGTATTTCTTTTCGGATTTCTCTTTCTTGGACTGATTGTTTTGTTGCATTAGTAGAGCCTAGTTTATTTGCTCTGGCAAATCTCAAAGTTTCTTCAAGTTCTTCACTTTTTTCATTTGCATGCTGTATAAGACGACGATATGCAAAAAGAGCAATCAGACTCGTTGCACCTAAACCTGAAAATATAAGAAATATATTTAAAAAATTTTCATTACCTCTACTCCCATAGTCACCATCAAAATCAATATAATCATCAGAAAACACAGGCTTGTCTAAAGGTCTTTGAGAATTAAAGTCTCTAAAGCTATTTGGGTCATTGGGCAAAGGGGTTATCCATGGATCTTTCCAAAGTATATTTTCATCTTTTCCATCCTTAGGCACTTCCCAATTAAAATCCCTGTTAAAATCTTTAAAATAATTCGGATAATTAGGTAATGGTTTCTTTTCTTGCTCTTGAGCATTGGCTTGAGTACCAAATGCAATAGCAGAGCTAAGAAACGTCGTTTTAACTAATTGTGATATGCTTAAACTCATATCTTATAATTGAATCTACTCTAGCACAAGGATAAAAAAGAAGGCTATGTTATTGCTGAAATATCATCCTCAATTTGTTAGTACATCTTTATATGTTATATAATATCTCCCAAGTATGAAATTGTTAAAAGCTATTCAAGGGATGTTATTTCCTTGTAAACCTATAAATCAACAAGCTAAAAACTTACAACAAGGAAAAGAGGTAAATAAGCCCATTGAGGTAATTATAGTACCCACTCCTTCCACTAAAGCAGCAATAATTAGAGACTGGGTAGCCGCTGGATTACTTGTAAGCTTTGCTGGACTCACTATTCATGATAGATTTATCAAACCAAAAAACATAGAACACTTAGATGCAATTCTTAGAGAGTTTGACTTAAATGGTGATGGGCACTTATCAAAAGAAGAGTTAGATGCTGCGAAAGAATTAATAAGAGAGTTTAAGAAAAACAAAAAGTAAAAGAGGCACATAATCTAAATGGCAGAAGCAGTCGATGTAATAAGAGCAAGCGCATATAGTGCACTAGGACTATCTTTCATTGCTTTAACAAGTAAAGTAATTCACTCAAAAATAGATTTGTCATTAAACGATGTAAACCCTATTGTTGCAAAGTATGATAAAGACTCTAACAATATATTAGCGACTGATGAAGCAATTAATCTTTTAATTTCCCATGATAAAAACAACGATGGATATTTATCAACTGAAGAGGTGGAAGAAGCAAATAAATTATTTTCTAATTTAACTATCTTAGACAAAAATCATCACAATATATTTATTAGTCTTAGAAACTTCAATGAAGCAAAACAACTTCTATTAAAAACTCAAGAACATAGTGATCTTGCACAATGGCTAAATAAAAGGAAATAGAACAATTTTATAAAACAATGATGCTGCCACAAAAAATTGGACAGGGTATTCCACCAAAGATTCATACTAATATTGGTCAACAAGGTGATAAGCCCGTCAATGAACAAACAAGTTTACCAGTTTCCAACACTCCACAATCCTCACA
This sequence comes from Candidatus Melainabacteria bacterium, assembly GCA_023250175.1. Classification (GTDB taxonomy): domain Bacteria; phylum Cyanobacteriota; class Vampirovibrionia; order 2-02-FULL-35-15; family 2-02-FULL-35-15; genus JAHFBD01. The sequence goes on along the minus strand of JAHFBD010000070.1, from coordinate 7,046 downwards.
ACTAAAAGAAATAAGAGACTGGGCTGTAGCAGTTATTGCAATAGTTTCTGGAAGTATTGTTGTCTGGTGGGGTGGACAAAGCATTTATGATAGAAACTTCGGACCACAAAATCCAACTGATAATGGTGCTTTAAAGAAAGATATTGATGAAATAAAAAAACTATTAGAAGAATTTAAAAGTCAGCCAAAAGAAAAGAAAAAGCCAAGCTAAACTTCTCAAACCATTAGCTAAATACTCTTTTAATCTAGTCAAACGGATTGCTTTTATGAAATTCTTAGGTTAATATTTAATTTAACTTTTTGAAAATAGTTTTTTAGGAGGATATATGAAAATATTAAATAAACTAGCAATTACTGCAGCATTATCAGCACCACTTATAGCTGGTTGTAACACCAGTAGTTCAAACAATAATGAACTAGTGCCTAGGGGAAATTACATAGCAAAAAAAACGGTTTCTAAATCACTCACTGAACTTAAAGATGTTATAGCAGGGGCAACTGTTTTTGATAGAAATAATGACAATATTTTAAGCAGGCAAGAAGTAGAAGAGTATATAAGAACAGTAATTGTAAAAAGAAAAGAAGGAAATTTATCTCAAGAAGAAATTAATATAATTCAACAGCTTGAGAAGAATACTGCAACTGCTACAAAACTAGGTATTGTGTTATGGGATCGTAGTGCTAAATTAGTACTCCCTGAAAATATAGCTATAACCCTGGACAATTTTCTTGCTGTACGTACAGTTTATCAAGAGCGCTTATGGGAAGAACAAGATAGAGGAATAAAAGAACAAAGAGATAAAATGTTTCCTTTACCACATGACCAAGAAAATTTTTAGTAGCTAAAGTAACAGTTAAAAATAACAATATACTTTTAATTTCTTGAAAAGATTTGGCTTGCAAGCTATTATATAAAAACTTGTTTCTAAATTATTTTTGTTGGGGGATTTATGAAAATATCATCATTGGTTTTAATGGGAGCATTAGCTGGGGTACCATTTGCAACAACTGGCTGTAAAGATACAAAAAAAGACTGCTGTTCTGTACCACAAGAACAAAAACCAACTCCTAAAAAGAAGTGTTGCGAAAATAAAGCTGAGCAACCAAAAAACTAGTTTTATTCCCAGCGTGGATAGCTTCCTAGCCACCGATAAAAACTAAACTCTGATGCTATTTCACTAAAAGCTTTTTTTAAAGCTGGTTCTTCTTTGTGAGACTCAAGATCAATAAAAAAGATATATTCACCAAGTGCTTTTTTTGACGGACGAGACTCAATTCTTGAAAGATTTATATTTTCACCAGCAAATGATTTTAAAACATTTACTAATGTACCTGGTTTATCATATGGCACACCAAAAGCAATAGTAGTCTTATCTCTACCTGTGGGTTTCATTGTTTCTGTTCCTACTAATACAAAGCGAGTAAAGTTTTCCTTTTCATCATTAATACCTTTTTCACGCACTGGGACATGATAGATTGCACTAGCCATCTCTGGTCCAATAGCAGCCAGCTCCAAGGAGTCAGATTCACTCACAATCTTTACAGCAAGTGAGTTGCTTGTGCTTGGCTCTAGCATAACATCAGGTAAAAATCGTTTAAGATAAGTCTGACATTGGCTTAAAGCCTGAATATGAGCAATGACTTTTTTTATTTGATTTAAGTTTTTTTGTTTTGTAATCAGACAATGCTCTATTGGAATAATAACTTCATGGTTTATGTTTACCCTTTGAGATGTTTTTACAAGCTGATCTAACGTTTCTCCGACAGAACCTTCAATAGAGTTTTCTATTGGCACAACTCCATTTGTAATCTTTCCAGAACTTACAGCATCAATTACCTGACTAATAGTTTGAAAAGGCATAGCTGATATATTTTGTTTTTTTTGTTTTAATATAAATGCAGATAGTGCCTGATGTGTAAAAGATCCTTCAGGACCTAAAAACCCTACTAGCATTATTACCCTTCAAGCTGGCTTAATACGCCGCTTATCAAAATTATCCACCTAATCGATAACCAAAACCTCTAACAGTTTGAAGAATCTTAGGTCTTGCTGGATCTTCTTCTAACTTTTGTCTTAACCAGCAAATATGAACATCAACGGTTTTTGTATCACCATCATAATCAAGACCCCAAACTCTTTCAATAAGATCATCTCTTGAATACACTCTTCGTGGATTATTCATAAATATTTCTAAAAGAGCATATTCACGTGGCGATAAAGATAGCTCTTTATCTGCTAGCCAGACTCTGTGAGAAGCTGTATCCATAATAATATCCCCAAAACGAAGTCTCTTTCCAGGAGTTTGAGAGACTTGCTGAGCTCGTCTAAGTACTGACCCAATTCTTGCTAACAACTCTTCCCAAGTAAAAGGTTTAGTTACATAGTCATCCGCACCTGCAGTAAGACCTTCCACAATATCTTCTTTTGCAGTTCTACCTGTAAGCATTATTACCGGGGTAAAATCCTGCTCTTGTCTTATTTGTTTTAAGATTTCTACACCCTGTAAATCAGGAAGAGTCCAGTCCAATATTACTAAATCAGGTTGTTCTCTCCTAAAAGCTTCTAACGCTGTTTTTCCATCATACGCAGTTATTGTGTCGTATCCTTTTTGTTTTAAGTTATAAGCTATTGGATCAATTAAATTAACCTCATCATCTACCATTAAAATTTTATTTGGCATTTTCCCCTTCTTCCCCTTTTCTAATTTCTTACATTTAATTTTTCATTAAAGAAAAGTCTTTATATGATTAACTTACCATAATCTAGATTAAGATAAACCTACCTTAATCGTATTGCTTAATTGTTACTTAGTCAATTGGAAGATAAACAATAAAGCTAGATCCGCTTCCTAGCTTAGATTTAACATCTATTTTACCTTTATGAATATCAATAACATTCTTAACAATTGATAGTCCTAAACCTGAACTTCCTTTTGCTTTAGTGCGGTCAACCCTATAAAACCTTTCAAATATTTTCTGTATATCACTTTCTTTTATTCCAATGCCTGTATCTACAACTTCAAAGCTTCCAGAAATCGGCCCTGGCCTTACTGTTACTTTAGAACCTTCTAGACTATATTTTATTGCATTTTCAATTAAGTTCTGAATAACATGTTCTAATTGTTCCGAGTCACCAAAAATCTCATAAGAATCAGGGACTTCATTTATAAGGGTTGTTTTGCTTTTATCAGCAATGCTTTGTAATAGTTTAATGGCTTCATCAGTTTTATTTTTTAAATTAATCTTTTTCTTTTCCTGGGAAAGTTTTCCTGACTTAATTTTACTAATATTTAAAAGCTGATTCACAAGCTTTGCTAAGCGATCTGTTTCACCATTAATTTGTTCTAAAAATCTTTGCGCCATTTCAGGATCATTTTTTGCACCCAAGAGTAAACTTTCTGTAAGAGTTTTTATATTAGTTATTGGTCTTCTCAATTCATGACTCATCTCACCAATTGCTTCTTGAACAGTTTCAACAATAATAACAAGTATATTTCCATCACTAGTAATAACTTTTTTAGCTTTAAGTGGCTTAGATAAGCCGATTAAATCTTTTTCTTGCATTTGTTCTGTATCTAACATTTCATGTATTTGCCTGTCTACAAAACCTAAATGGTTTTTTTTAAGATCTTCATCAGATATTTCTAAAAGATTTATAATCGTTTCATTCCAAGAAATAAGTTTTTTAGCCGTATCAAAAAGAAATAAACCAAATGGTAATTCACCTATGTAATTTTTTAACAGTTCAAAAGTCACTTTCATATCCTGCATATATGTTTTTCTTAGTTTCTAGTTTTCTAGTTTTCTAGCCACTAGTTCTCAGAGTAGACGTCTTATTCCTCAAAATGTATGCAAACATAAATAATTTTAGGTTCTACTTATAGTTATACCAATATTCCCTGCTTAATGCATCTTTTAATCAGCTCGCTTTTTCAATCAAATTATTATGTTTTATATTTAAATTAGCCTGCAGAAATATAGTTGTTTTCTTCTTTACAAATCAAATGTTGTAGTTCTTTATGTTTAACAAGTTCAGGGTCTTCTTTTATTATTTGAGCAGCTTTTTTTCTTGCTAAATCTAAAACAGCACCATCTAAAATAAGACTAGCTAATTGTAAATCAGGCAAACCACTTTGCTTTGTTCCTAAAAACTCGCCTGGACCCCTAATTCTTAAGTCTTCTTGAGAAATAATAAATCCATCATTTGTCTTAGTCATAATTTCAAGTCTCTTTAACACATCTTCTGAGTAGCTTTGGGGCACTAAGAGACAATAGGCCTGCTCACCTCCTCTACCAACCCTCCCACGCAACTGGTGTAATTGAGACAAGCCAAAACGTTCTGCATTTTCTATAACCATAACAGTTGCATTTGAAACATCAACCCCTACTTCAATTACTGTTGTAGTAACTAAAATATCAATCTTTCCATTTACAAAGTCCTCCATTACCCTGTCTTTTTCACTTGAGGACAATTCTCCATGCATAAGGCCTAACTGCAAATCTTTAAAAACATTTTGTGAAAGTTCTTCATACTCTATAGTAGCTGCTTTTGCTGCTAGTTTTTCAGACTCATCAATCAAAGGAAAAACAATATAAGACTGCCTTCCTTTTGCTACTTCTCCACGAATCAAATCAAACATTTTAGTTCTCTGCCAGGACTGAACAATAGAAGTTTTAATTGGTATTCGTCCTTTTGGAAGCTCATCGATTTCTGAAAGCCCTAAGTCACCATATAATGCCAACGCTAATGTCCTTGGAATTGGTGTAGCAGTCATAAAAAGCCTTTCAACATCTTTACCCTTTTTTAAGAGAGCATCTCTTTGTTTTACTCCAAAACGATGTTGTTCATCTATAATTACTAAACCTAAATTGTTAAAGCATACCTCATCCTGAATTAATGCATGTGTGCCTACTACTATCTTTATACTACCATTTGCCAATCCTTGATATATTTCTTTCTTTATTTTATTTGGTGTACTACCCGTTAGAGTAGTAACCATTATATTTAAGGGATTTAAATATTCCTGAAATTTTCTTACATGCTGATGAACTAATATTTCAGTCGGTGCCATTAGTACTGTTTGGTAACCATTTTCTATTGCAAATAACAAAGCCATTAATGCCACAATTGTCTTACCACTTCCTACATCACCCTGAAGAAGTCTATGCATAGGAGAACTATCCATTAAATCATTTCTTATATCCTGAAATACTTTTTGTTGTGCACTTGTCAAAGTAAATGGCAAAGAATCAATTAGTTTTTTTAAGAGCTGATCTTTGCCTTCTTTTAATGAAAGCCCTGTTCTGTTTTTATCTACCTGATAACGTTTATAAGCTAGTTCTAGCTGCATTTTAAAAAACTCATCAAACACAATTCTTTCTCTTGAGCGTTCATATAAATCTTTATTTTCAGGAAAGTGAATGTTATTTAAACTTGTTTTTAAATCAATTAATTTAAGCTCATCTAATAAATACGGTGGCAATGTTTCTTGAATTAAATCTCCATAAGCATTAATAGCATTTGAAACAATTCTTCTAATAAATTCATTGGAGATATGTTCAGTCAGTGGATATACTGGGACAATTCTAGCTATATTTAAAGATGAACTTTGTCCCTCATTACTATCAATAACCTCAATAGCTCCATTGATAAGACAAAATGCCTTTGAATACTTATCATATGAAACTGTTCCGGAACACAATGCCTTTGCACCAATAGGATATTGTTTTTTATATTGCTGAACAATTAACTTTCCATTCTTTCCCCCAACAAATTTAGTAATTGCAATCTTACCTGTAGCATCCTTAACAAGGATAGTAAAAATAGTTAAGTCTTTTCGTTTTGGAATTGGGAAGTATCTTACTGAACTTATTGTCCCAGATACCGTAACACTATCATTAATTTTTAAGTCCTTTATTGGTACTTGTTTTTGGTAGTCTATGTAAGTTCGAGGGTAGTAACGTAAAATATCATAAACAAAAAATATGCCAAGCTTATTAAATATTTGTGCAATTTTGGGACCAACACCTTTTACATATTGAATATCTATCTTCTTTAAATCTTTTGTAAAAGATTTTTGGGTTTTATTTTCTATTTTTGCTTCTTTCTCCTCTATTTGTTGCCCTTTTCTTAATTTCCCCGATAACTCTTGTAATAATTCTTGAGCTTTATGTATGGTATACATTCGAGCAGTTATATCCTGCGAAGGATATGCAAAGAATAAGTTAATTAATGATTTTAATTGACTTTTGTCTTCTATATCAAATGAAAGTGTTTTAGTGTTTTGAATTATGAAATTTGAAAACGTTGTTTTTTTTCCACGAGCATTAATATAATGCTGATCAATTTCATAGTTAATTGCATCCTGTATTGTTTTTAGTTGTTCATGAATACCCGGCAAATTTACCTCTTAATTCTCTTTAAATTTTAGTTTCTACCCACCGCCGGTTTTTTCGCTGCACTCCCAAAACCGGCTTTCCAAAGTGCTTCCAATCTGCCATTTATAATACCTTGCAGATTTTACCGAATAAATTGGATAAAATCTTATCTTCGGAGCCATTTACTTAAAAATATTACGCTAGCTAGGTAGTAACAAATTTTATTATATATGCCACTCTTCAATAAAAGATTTAGACAGTCACTGCTAAGGTACTTTATGATAGACTAATAATTATATGTCTACCATTGTAGAAACAAGCTTTTTTGGGAATCTAAAGCAATCTGACTCTCCAAAAATTTCAATTATTCCAGTTCCTTACGAATATACAGCCTCTTATCAAAAAGGCACAAAAAATGGACCACAAGCAATTTTAAATGCAAGTATTCACTTAAATTTTTTTGATGAGGAAATTTGGACAGATATTTCAAGATTAGGAATTAACACTACTAGTTTTGTAAACTGTGAATTTGTAAATAACAAAACCAAAGAACCTTTTATAGAATTAGAACAAATTATAAGAGATACCATTATTAGTGGTAGCATCCCTATTACCTTGGGTGGAGAACCTTCTATTTCATATGGCGCTATAAAGGCAGTCAATGACCT
>JAHFBD010000259.1 GCA_023250175.1 Candidatus Melainabacteria bacterium | reverse complement strand
GTGCTAGTGAGGCACCAAGCAAAATCATTGAAGCCATTGCTCCATACCTAGCTATAAACATTGTTAAAGCAAGACTTAAATTCCAGTAGGGAGTATTGTCACTAAGACTTTCTAAGCCTGATCCATTACTGGCGGCTCCTGATGCAAACTCATAAAATACTTGTGTGTAGTAGTGTAGGTGCTCATAAAAATTTGAAGATTTGTCTGGATAAAGAACCAGAGTAATAACAACCCCAACTAATACTAATAAAGGGTTTAATAATAGAAGGATTGAGCTTAAAATCATTTCATTCTTTTCAATCCTCTTTCCAAAGATTTCTGGGGTTTTTCCTAACATGAGCCCAACAAAAAAAGCAGTGTATAAAATAAAATTAATTGTAAACACTGTTCCAAAGCCTTGTACTCCAAAGACTGATTGATTTGATAAGTTAAATAGTCCAAGGGCATTAATTATTGGATGAAATGATTCTAATGCTGCATTAGCAGAGCCACTTACATTTGATACGGCAGCTTCAAAAACAGATGAACCTATAATACCTAGACGAGTTTCTTTTCCAACCCAGTTTGGGAAATCAGCTTGCAGAGCATGATTTATTAAGGCATTTCCACTAAGCTCAAAATGTGTAACCACTGAAAATTCAAACAATAAAACTAATACCAGAATAGATAAGATTACAATTGCTTGCTTAAGATTTTTTAGCCAAAAACCGAGGGTAAAAATAAGTGCAAAAGGAACGATTAGGATACTTACGAGTTGTAGAAAATTACTAATATAGCTTGGGTTTTCAAATGGGTGGGCAGAGTTTGCGTTTAAACCAGATAAACCATTTTCACCCACAAGTTTAATTGCTTCAAAAGCAGCTATAGGACCAATAATTATAGTTTGCTTAACATTTTCTAATGTCTGATACGTGATGGATGATTTAAATGTATTAGGCATGCCTAAAGCTACAAAGATAATGCAGAAAATAAAGGATAATGGAAACAAGACTCTTGTCATAGATTTGATTACATCTACATAAGAGTTACCAACTGTATTAAGTGTAATTCCACGCATAGTTACAATTCCAGTTGCAATTCCTGATGCACTGGAATAAAACATTAACAGCGGCATAATAAAGAAATTGGATAAATGAGTGAGATGGAGTTCTGGTATATGATGAGTTTGGCAAGTGTTTGTAATTAATGATGAAAGAATATGAAGTATTAATGGGACATCAAGTTGCCAATTAACCACTCCTTTAAAGGGCAATTTGTTCTGGAAATATAGTATACAGAATGAAAAAGCTGAAAGTAAAATGTTTGAATAAAACAATGTAAGAAAATATTCCTTTCCATTCATTTGATACGAAGGGTTTATCCCACAAAGTTTAAATATTGGTTTTTCCAGTTTGTCAAAAAAAATCTGAAGCCTTGTTTTTGCTTGTGAAGAGTTATCCAGAAAATGAATTGAAATATATTTTCCTAAACAATAGCTTGAAGGAATAAGTATTAAAAGCAAACAAATAATGAAAAAGGCTAATTCGATCACTTAGGTAAATCTTTCTGGGAAAAATAGTGCAATAAAAAGATATATAAATAATAGCATTATAATTGATGCTAATAACCATTGTGATAATGGAATTTTATTTAAATGATTTATAATTTCCAGATACAAGATTTAAGTAACTTTCTAGGTAAAAGCTTATTCTATTGTTTATAATCGTGTCAAATTATAATACGATTAGTTGTTAGACTTCGTTAGTATTGAAAATGTTTTGTATTTCCCGATTTTAGTACCATTTTTATATTGTTCAACGATGCTTTCAGAATGAATTACGTTTTGCTCTGTAATATTTAAATGATCAATTAGAATAGCTTTCCATGTGCTATCATCCTTTGTTTTTAACTCTGTGCTTCTTTCAGCAATAGCTTCTTTTTCATTTAAGAGTTTTAGTGTACTTTGTGCTTTATCCCATTCACCACCTTGCCATAAAAGATTTAATAGTGGTGTAATTTGTACTGTAGATTCTGTGGTTGTGCCTACTAAAATATGGGGACAATTTGACTCAGTTACAATTGTTTGCATATACCAGGTCCCAACAAAATTTATACTGTTAGTTGTAATATCTTTGTTTGGTGTGGTTAAAGTTAATGCTTTTGCTGTATTAATTGAGCAAGCTATTAATAACAAAGAACTAATTATAATATTTAAAAGAAATCTCCAATTTTTTCTAATGTCCATTTTAGTCTCCCTAAAATGGATAGTCGGATAAAAACTACTTGCAATTAACTTTTAAAGCAATATCCCTAAGGACTGGAGTTATCTGAAATTTGCTTTTCTTCAGTTTGGAGTAATGGTGAATCAGAATCAACAATAAAGCCATTAAAGTTATAGTAAAAAGCAGTATTATCTTTTATTTTTTTATAGATTTCCTTTAAAGAATCATCTGTTTGGTTGGTAGCTCTTCTACCCAGATTAATCTGATATTGGCAAGTAATGTTGTTCCACTTAATATCAATTTTATCTAAAATTTCCTCATTATCAATTAAAAATATTACTTTATCGGAATAGTTGCAAGTGTCTTGTGAGAAATTTCCATTTGGTCCTTTAAAATCTGTTAGCCAGAATGGGAACTCTGCTATAAATTGTTTATTTCTTTTTTTTGTCTCGCTATGAATTGCATGGTAAGCATCAAGCATTTGATTTAATATTTGAATTTTAAAAGAGTCATCCTTTACCCAAATATTTGTTTTATTAGGTTCAACCCGCAAAACAATACCATCAATATATTTTCCATACTCATTAATTGCAGCAATTACATTAGATACCCCCCGGGTTCCAAACCAATTATTTTTTCCAACAACTAGATAGAATTTGGAATCAGATTTCTTTGCAAGTTTATTTAAAAGCTTTAAAATGTCTTTATTCTGAGGTTCAAGCGTGACCCATTGTTCAAGATATATAAACCTTGGTTTTCTTTGCTTAATGAGTTCTTCTAGCTTTTTTATGTCCTTTGTTGTTTCATTTGTAATATTTACATTAGCTAGATCTGTAAGGT
>JAHFBD010000069.1 GCA_023250175.1 Candidatus Melainabacteria bacterium | reverse complement strand
GAAAGCTTCTTTTACATGGAAAAGAAATTTTGAAACTTGATGGTAGGGTAAAAGAAAAAAATCTTGCCTTGATCCCTTTAAAAATTTTTTTCTTAAGAAATTGGGCTAAGCTGGAGTTAGCCTTAGCAAAGGGTAAAAAGGTGTATGACAAGAGAGAAAGTATAAAGAAAAAAGAACTTCAAAGAACTATTAAAGATATACAAGGTAAGTACAGATAAAACGCATTCCAGAAATCTTTACTATATGTTAAAATATTTAACCTATGTACGCAGTGATTGAGACAGGTGGAAAACAAGTTAAGGCTAAAGCGGGCCAATATATTGATATTGAAAGGTTAGCTCAAAAGAAAGATGAAAAAATTAGCCTAAAGAATGTATTAATGCTTGTTTCAGGGAGCGATTCAAAAATTGGAAATCCTTATGTAAAAGGTGCTCTTGTAAATGGACAAATAGTAGAAGAAGGTAAAGATGATAAAGTCATTGTCTATAAAATGAGACCTAAAAAAGGTACAAGAAAAAAACAAGGACATAGACAGTGGTATTCAAGAGTATTTATTGAAAGTATTGAGTTAGATGGAAAAGTTTTATCAAAGGCAGAAAATAGTTATAAACCAAGAGTAAAGAAAAATATAGCAGTAAAAGCAACGACAGAAAAAGTAAAAGTAAAAAAAGAAATTAAAAATCAAAAAAGAAAATCTAGTAAATAGACATAGCTAGGAGTAAATAAAAAACATGGCATCAAAAAAAGGGGTAGGATCAACTAGAAATGGAAGAGATAGCAATCCAAAATATCTTGGGGTAAAAAAGTTTAGTGGACAAGAAGTATTAGCTGGAAATATTTTGGTTAGACAAAGAGGAACACATTTTCATCCTGGTGATAATGTTGGAATGGGGAAAGACCATACATTATTTTCTCTAATCAAAGGAAAAGTAGATTTTAAGGTTAAAAAAGGCAGACAGGTTGTAAATGTTTTAACAGGCAGTTAAATAAACTAATTGCTTGGAAATAAAAAGATAAACATGAAGCTTAATTATATTTCTTTGCTTTTATTAAGGTTATCTATAAGTTACATATGGTTAGAAGCAGGAATTAGTAAGCTATTAAATCCAAAGTTTATTGAATCTTTTCCAAATACAATTACAGGATTTGCAGAAAATACAATATTTGATTTTTATGCAGACTTCCTTAATAGCTCTGTCTTGCCGCATTCACAACTCTTTGCTCAGTTAACCGTCTGGGGAGAAATACTTGCAGGAGTAGCATTTCTATTAGGTTTTCCAATGCTAATTGCAACATTAGTTGGAATATTTATGAATGTAAATTATTTTCTTGTTTCTACAGCAGCACCTTCTCAGTTTGTTAATATACTATTAATTTTTTCTCAATTTGCTGCATATGCAAATGGTGCGGGTAGCTTTTGGGGACTTAGTGCAAAGCTAGTTAAGAAGTAATTGTATATAGTTGTAATTGCTCACGTGCTTTATAATAAAGCATACGATGGAGCCTAATATTAAAGATATTCCTCAGCATGTACCACTACATCTTCATACAGAATATAGCCTTCTTGACGGTACTACTAAAATAAAAGATTTAATTCAAAAAGCAAAGCTAAACAATATGCCTGCTATTGCTGTAACTGACCATGGTGTGATGTATGGGGCTTTAGAGCTATACAGAACAGCTAAGAGTGAGGGCATAAAACCAATAATTGGTTGTGAGACTTATATCGTTAATGGAGATCATCTTGATAAGTCTGCAAGACTTCCTTTGTATCATTTGATTTTGCTTGCTAAAAATGATGAGGGTTATATTAATCTCTCAAAGATTGTTACGGAGAGTAACTTGCACGGTTTTTATTATAAGCCGAGAATAAACAAAGATTTTTTAAGAAAGCATAGTAAAGGACTAATAGCACTTACTGCATGTTTAGGAGGTGAGGTACCAAATACAATACTAAGCAATAAGTATAATGAAGCTCGCCAAATAGCAGAGCAGTATAAGGAAATATTTCACGATGATTTTTATCTTGAGATCCAGGATCATGGATTTCAGGAAGAAAAGTTTGTTAATCCTTTAATGGCAAAACTTGCTAAGGAATTACATCTCAAGATTATTGCTACAAATGATAGTCATTTTACAAATAAAGATGATGCTATTGCACAGGATGCAATGCTCTGTCTTCAAACCAATAAGCTGGTTAAAGAGTTTCCTCGTATGCATTTTACGGGAACTGAATATGTTAAAAATGGATTTGAAATGCTTAATTTGTTTTCTGGTCAGCTGGAGGAGTCAGATATTAGGCAAGCAGTTTTAAATTCTCCTTTAGAAATAGCAGAAAAAGTTTCTGAATACTCTCTTTTATCAAATACTTTTATACGATTACCAGATTTTCCTCTTGAACCCGGATTTACAAAAGAAACTTTTCTTTCTCAGCTGGTTTGGGATGGAATTAGAAAGAGATACCATGAAGTTACCGATGAAGCTAAAGAAAGAACAAACCATGAGCTGGATGTTATTTTTAAGCTTGGCTATGCTAATTACTTTTTAATTGTTTGGGATTTTATCAGATTTGCAAAAGAACATAAAATTGCGGTAGGTCCTGGAAGAGGTTCTGCTGCTGGTTCTATTGTGGCTTATGCTCTTAATATTACTGATATTGATCCCTTGAAATATAATTTGCTATTTGAAAGATTTTTAAATCCAGAAAGAAAATCACTTCCTGATATTGATACTGATTTTTGTATAGAAAGAAGAGATGAAGTCCTAGAGTATGTAAGGCAAAAATATAATAATGACAGAGTTGCTCAGATAATAACTTTTAATAAGCTTGCATCCAGAGCAGTTATTAAAGATATGGCGCGAGTTCTGAGTTATCCATATAGTGAGTCTGAAAAAATAGCCAAATTAATTCCTGTTGTTAGAGGGAAACCCAGAGAATTAACCTGGATGAAAGAAAATCATTCTGAGTTTGTTGAGAAATATAAAACCAGCTCTGATTTTAAAGAAATAGTTACTCTAGCTGAAAAACTAGAAGGTGTTAATAAAACTTTTGGTGTACATGCAGCCGGTGTAGTTATTTCTGATAAGCCTTTGAATGAAATTGTTCCTCTTTCTAAAAATAATGAAGGGACAATAATTACACAATATAGTATGGATGATCTTGCTTATCTTGGATTATTAAAAATGGACTTCTTAGGACTTCGAAATTTAACGATGATTAATAAAGCCATAGAAATTATAGCCAATACTAGAAATGAAGTTGTTAATTTAGGTGCTATTCCAACAAATGATGAGAAGGTCTTTAAGATGATTGCTGGAGGGGATTTAGCAGGAATATTTCAGCTTGAAACTTCTTCTGGAATGAAACAAGTAGCCAGAGATATGAAACCGACGACCTTAGAAGATCTTTCGGCATTAATTGCTCTTTTTAGACCTGGCCCACTTGATACTGGAATGATTGATGAGTTTATTGAAAGAAAAAATGGTAAGAAATCAACTCGATATTTAGTACCTGAATTAGAGTCAATCTTAAAAGATACTTATGGTTCAATAGTTTATCAGGAGCAGATTATGCAAATTGCTCAAAAGCTAGCAGGATTTACTCTTGGAGAAGCAGATCTTTTGCGCCAAGCAATGGGGAAGAAGAAACCCAAAGAAATGGCAAAGTATAGATTGAAATTTATTGATGGTTGTAAGCAAAGCAAGATTGATCAGAAAATAGCAGAAGAGTTATATGAAATGATGGTAAGCTTTGCGGAATATTGCTTTAATAAATCTCATAGTGCTGCTTATGGAATGCTTACCTATCAAACAGCTTATTTGAAAGCTAATTATCCTATTGAGTATATGACTGCTTTGTTATCCAGCGTGTTAGATGATCAAGACAAACTTAAATATTATATGGCTGAATGTAGAAAGATTAATATTAAAATTGTACCGCCAGATATAAATCTTTCAGGAGTAAGTTTTACTGCAGATCTTCAAAACAATTCAATAAAGTTCGGACTAGGTGCTATAAAAAATGTCAGCATTAATGCTGTTGGTGAAGCGATTAGAGCTCGTTCTGAACATGGTGTTTTTCAATCTTTAGAGCAGTTTTGTGAGCGGGTTGATCTAAGGGCTGTAAATAAAAAAACACTTGAGTCATTAATTAAATCAGGAGCTTTTGATTCACTAGAGTTAACGCGAAAATATATGATTGAGTCGCTTGAAGATGTTGTTGCAAGTGCTCAAAGGAAAAAGGAAGCTGCTTCTAGTGGGCAGTTGAGCTTGTTTGGGACTTCTAGCGCATCGACTAATTTATTAAGAGGTAATGCTGTGATTACTAAAAATAAGCAGCAAGAGTATTCTGAGAGAGAGCTTCAGTTGATGGAGAAAGAGCTCACTGGCTTTTTTATATCAAGCCACCCACTTGAAAGTATTCCAGATTGGCTTAATAAAGCCTGTACATGTAATCTGCTAGATATAAATGAAATGCCTGATAATAGTGAGGTTTTAATTGTTGCAATTATAAGTGAGTTAAATAAAAAACTAACTAAAACGAATAAAATTATTGGTATTGTACAGCTTGAGGATATGATAGGAAAAATAGAAGCTGTAATTTTCTCTGATCAACTTACAGAGTATGGCGAATCAATGCTTCTTGAAACACCACTATTGGTTCTAGGTAGAGTTCAACATAAAAGTGAAGGAGATACTAGTTTTCAAATTAAAGCAGTTAATTTACTTGATAATGTCAAATTACTATTAATTGAGTTCCCTCAAGAAATAGTGAATGATAAGGATATTTATACAAAGATACATTCTCTGCGAAATATTTTACAAAAAGAAAAACAAAATCCATTTAATCCAATAATGATATCTGTTAAAAATGGCAAACAAAAAAACACTTATCTGCTAGATCGAAAACTATGGGTGGAGCCTAATGATATTCTTGTTAAAGAAATATCAAAAGTATTGCCAGACTTAAAAGTCCAAATAATAGTAGGTAAAGAAGAACATAATAGTTTGATAAAACCTAAAGAGTTAAGCCTATTGTAGGCTTCTCCATTTAAATTTATAACTATTTTTATTCTTTAAAGAAGAAAATCTCTTTAAGAACTCGTAAAAAGAGTAAAATAAGATACTTTAGGGAATATTTGAAATATATTCTTAATCAGTCCTTTAAGTTTTGATGTTTTTGTAGAATTAAAGTAGGATTATTCTTGGAAGATAAACAAATGATTGAAATGTTTGTAACAGGAATAGCACTGGATGTAAGGAATAATCACCCATTGGTTATTTTAAATGATGCATCAAAAAAAAGAGCATTACCGATTTGGATTGGCCATGCTGAGGCTCAGGCTATTGCACGTGCGCTTGAAGGATTTAAGCCAGAGAGACCATTAACCCATGATCTTATGATTAATATAATTCAAGGAACAGGGTTTAAAGTACATCATATAGAAATTAATGACTTAAATGAAAATACTTATTTCTCCTCAATAGTTTTGGAAAATGCTATTGGAGAATTAGTACCAGTTGATTCTCGCCCCAGTGATGCTATTGCAGTTTCTTTAAGAGTAGATTGTCCCGTGTTTATTTCAGAGAAAGTTTTTTCTGATGGTACTATTCCAACAGAAGTAGAGGGAGAAGATGATAATGACAATGATACAGAAGCATTTAAAGATTTTGTTCAGAATGTCAAAGCCTCAGATTTTAAATTAACAAGTACTGATGAATAATCTGTTTATAATAAGACATTGGATTTTAATCGTGTTCTTAAAAGATACTTAATTTCAGAAAACAAAACTTGTAATTCAAATGGTTTTGGCAAATAAAGATCAGCTCCTGATTCTAATGCCTTATTATGATCTGAATTCTTAGTTGTCATAATTAGCCAGATTCCAGCAAGTTCTGGATCTTGTTTTATTTTGTTTGTTAGTTCCCAACCATTAAATTCTACTGGTGTTACATCTGTTTCAAGTAAAATTAATTCTGGTCTCCAAGTGGTTATTAAGTGCCAAGCTTCAGCAGTACTATGAGCTACCTCAACTACATACCCCTCCATTTCTAATGTATCGCTTAATAATAATGACATTGAGGCATCTGGCTCTACAACCAAAATCTTGACTCTTTTTTCAACATTTGTAGGATTATTTGTAGCTAATCTTAATCGATCACTCACCCAGTCTGAGCCGATTTTACTTTTTGCTAAATATCTCATATCACGAGCAACTTGTAATATTTCTACTGCACTTGAAAAATTACGACGACCTTTAGCAGTAGCTCCAATACTTATAGAAACAAGTGGTACTCTTCTTCTAATACCTTTAGGACCGACACCAATTACATAACCACGTTTGGCATCTTCTTGTGTATAGAATCGCGGAGCAATAAAATCAAATCTGCGACATATTTCTTCTGCCATACCTTCAGCGGTATCAATTTTGGTAACAAGAACAAAATCATCACTGTCACAATGTGCTAAAAAATTTCCTGGACGTAAAACAGATTTTAAAACAGCAGCCAAAGCTTTTATCATTTGGTCACCACGGTTTTCCCCATAGGTTTCGTTATAAACTCTTAAATTGTCTAGATCAATAGATAATATTGCCCAGTCTTCAGCTTCGTGCAGACAATGTTCTAAAACATTATTTGCTATAACAGCATCAGGTAAACCAGTTAGTAAATTGACATGGGTTTCTTGTCTTCTTCTTATATGTGCCATGACTCTAAAAGCAAGCTCTTTACCGGAAATTGGGTAAGAGATAACATCATCTGCTCCTGCCCTTAGAACCTCAACTCTTTCATCGATATTACTTTCGTGGACTAGAGAAACTATTATGGGTCTTGGATTAATTTCTGCATTTTTAACCGTTTGACAAAAATGTAAACCATGATCCCGAGCCAAGTCACTATAAACCAAGATTAAATCAGGCTTAATTTTCTTTAAGCTGTTTTCTGCTTTTTCCATGTCATAGTAAGTATCTAATTTAAAACCAGCCTTATTTAAAGCAGAAGTAATATTTTCATCTTCAATTGAAGTAACTAAAAGAATATTTGAAATTGGTTGAAATGAATGCATAAATTATTGTTAGGTTACTTCTGAACTCCTTTCTTCTAAGGTTCCAGAAGATAATGGAATACCTTGATTAGGAATTACAGCAGGTAAAATTACCAGAAAAGTTGTTTTACCAGGATTGCTGGTTACTGAAATTTCCCCTTTTAAAGCAAGGACTAAAGACTTTGTAATAAATAAGCCTAATCCAGTGCCTTGAGTTTGTCGTGTAAGCGGGTTGTCTAGTCTACCAAACTTGCTAAATATTTTTGCCAGATCATTTTCTTTTATACCGATGCCTTGATCTGTAACTTCTATTTTTAGTTTATCTTTAGTCTTTTGATCGTTAATCAGTGATGAAATCTTGATGGTAATGGTCGACCCATTTGGAGAATACTTAATTGCATTGTCAATTAAATTTGTTAGTATTTGTTCTAACCTGTCAGCATCAGCACTTACGTTTGGTATGCTATCTTCTATATCCTGAATTATTTTATGGTTTTGTGATTTAGAGCTTAATGAGTCACATACTTTATTTATAACTTTAGTTAAATCAAGGGCTCTAACAGTTAATTGGTAAGTTTGAGATTCTAATCGTGAAACCGCAAGCAAATCTTCCACAAGTCTGATTAACCGATCAGCCTGCTCTTTAATAATAGTGATATATTTTTTTTTATTTTCATCTGATAACTTATCCCCAGATCTAATTAAAGTATCAGCAAATCCTTTAATACTTGTTAATGGTGTTCTTAGTTCATGACTAACAGTACTAACAAACTCTAAATGTGCTCTTTCTAAGTTGCTGCTTTCTGGATTTTCAGTATGAAATATCGTTAGGTAACCACTAAATTTATTAGTAGTCTGATTATTGCTATTTAAAATCTCAATTTGTCTTGCTTTAAGGGTTATTTTTTTTCCATCTTTTCTAGTTAATATAGCTACTTGAGGTTTTATGTAATTGCTATTTCCTTGTTCTCTGTTAGTAAAGCTTTCAGGTAGTGCATATATCTCATTAACATTTTGTCCCAATAATTCTGATAAACTCCAGCCTGTAATCTTTTCAATTACCTCATTTACAAAAATGATCTTGCCTTGATCACTACAAGCAATATAGCCATCTGGAGAGCAAGATATTATTGCATTAAATAAATTGGTTACGTTATAGTCCATAATTTATATATTTGTATCATTGGTTTTTAGATATAGCCCTGTCTTCATCATATTGGTAATGTTAAAAATCAAGCTTAAAAATGAGCTTTTTTTAATGTTTTTGAGAAAAGTCTTACACATTCTCCGTCTTTCTGGCTTTTTATAAATGTATTAAAGGGGTAATATTTGAAAAAAATCAGTAAAGCATTGTACTATTTTAACTTGCAACTTTATAAATAGAAGGGAAGAAATGCCAACATTTAGTCAATTAATAAGAAAGCAACGAAAAAAAATTCTTATAAAAACAAAATCACCGGCTTTACAAACATGTCCCCAAAAAAGAGGTGTTTGTACTCAAGTAAAAACAACTACTCCTAAAAAGCCAAATTCAGCACTAAGAAAAATTGCACGGATAAAGCTAACAAATGGTATAGAAATAACAGCCTATATTCCAGGAGTTGGACATAATTTACAAGAACACTCAGTTGTTTTAGTAAGAGGTGGTCGGGTTAAAGATTTACCAGGTGTTAGGTATCATATTGTAAGAGGTGCACTAGATGCACAAGGTGTAAAGGATAGAAAGCAATCGCGCTCAAAGTATGGGGCTAAGTTAAGTGGGCAAGCTGTGCCAGGTGCAGCTAAGAAGTAAGTATAGTTGAGAAAAATATATGTCACGAAAAAGAGAAAAAAGAGCAAAGAGACCAGTTGAACCAGATTCAAAATATAAAAGTACACACATACAACGATTTATTAATCGAATGATGAAAAAAGGAAAGAAATCCACAGCACAAAGGATTGTATACAATGCTTTGGAAATAGTTAAAGAAAAAGTAAAACAAGAGCCAATGGAAACATTTAAAAAAGCACTGAGAAATGTAACACCACTTGTAAAAGTCAAAGCACGTAGAATAGGCGGAAGCACTTATCAGGTCCCAATTGAAGTTGGTCAGTTTGAAGGTGAATCTTTAGGTTCACGATGGCTTCTTTCATCAGCAAGAAATCGTCCCGGAAGATCAATGCCGGAGAAATTAGCAAGTGAGTTTATGGATGCTGCTAATGGACAGGGAACTGCTGTTAAGAAAAAAGAAGATACTCATAAAATGGCAGAAGCTAATAAAGCCTTTGCACACTATAGATATTAAATTTTAAAAGCATTTGGTCAAATATTAAACAGATACTGTAATTGGTATAGAAATTTGCAAGTCGCTTTTATTGGTTTCTGTTATTGAATAGTCTTTTTGTTTTATAGTTTTATCACTTAAGGCATCTGTTTCTAATATAGCTTTTTTATGTTCATCTTCAGTTAAATAAAATTTACTAACAACATTTTCATCATCGTTTAGATAGCAAACAGGTGGATTACATTCAAATAGTTTTAATAAAGGCACTAAGCGATTATTTCTAAAACCACCCATTCCAGGCCCTTCTTTATCCTTCTCAGTTCCTAAAAACCAGCGTAGGAAATAATTAAACGGAAAACAAACGGTACTTGTTGTGTTATTAGTTTTTGTATCCGATTTACTTATTAGTGAGAGTGGATTAGCAAATCCTTTAAATAGTTTTGTTAATAGTGGATACTCCTTTAAATTATTAGTAATAAAGCTTAATTTGTTTTCTGTAAGGAAGTAATCAATTCCTTCTCTTAATGCTCCGTAGATAACTCCAAGATCAACAACATCTTTAAGTAGTTT
>JAHFBD010000258.1 GCA_023250175.1 Candidatus Melainabacteria bacterium | reverse complement strand
GGAATTGAAGTAAAGCCAACAAATGGACAAATCGATGATCTAATACATGAAATCAAATTAAGAGTTGCAAAAAAAGAAAGAATATTAATTTCAACTCTTACAAAAAGAATGGCAGAAGATTTAACATCCTATTTGGCTGGTAGTAATTTAAAAGTCAGATGGTTACATAGTGAAATTGTTGCTTTAGATAGAATTGAAATTTTAAGAGATTTAAGGTTAGGTGAGTTTGATGTTTTAGTAGGTGTAAATCTTTTACGCGAAGGACTTGATCTGCCTGAGGTGTCACTTGTTTGTATTATGGATGCTGATAAAGAAGGTTTTTTAAGAGCTGAACGTTCATTGATTCAGATGATTGGTCGTGCAGCTAGAAATGCTGCCGGGAAAGTCATTCTTTATGCAGATAAGATTACAGATTCAATGAGAAAAGCAATTGATGAGACAGAAAGAAGAAGAGAATTACAAATTGCATTTAATAAAGAACATAATATTATTCCAAGAACAATAATTAAAGGACATTCAAATTCAATTCTTGATTCATTACGATCAAATAAAAGTTTAGAAGAAGTTGTTGCGGAAGAAATGGCTTATGAAAAGCTTGGTGTAAAAGAACTTCCCAAAATCTTAAAAAAGGTAGAGAAAGAAATGAAAAATGCAGCTTTGCTTTTGGATTTTGAAAGAGCAGCGAAATTACGTGATGAGTTATACGAATTACGTGAATTATCTAAAAAACCCAAGCATTGATTTTACTCCATATTCATAACTATAGGATTTGTGTGGTTTATCCACCAAATCTGGTCGGGTGAAAGGGACTGATCAATGGAAGCCACAAGCTTGTCTTGTGGCATGTTAAAATAAACATGATAATGGATTTTTTCAGAAAACATTCGCGACTCTTTGTAGTAATTATGCTTATTGCATTTATGCTGGTTTCAGTAGTGCCAATTTTATATATTTTTACAGTAAAGACCCCTTAATTTTTATGAAAAATAAAAGATCTGCTTTGAATAAAGCTCGAGTTTGTCTATTTATTGTAATAGGTTTATTTTTTGTAAGTGCTTTATTTGTAGATGCAAAAAGTGTAACAAGCAATAAAACTAAATCTCGTGTACTTAAAGAAATGGAAGAGAAAAGTCAATATTTAAAAAGAAAGATTGAAGAAACTAAAGCAAAAGAAAAAGTTGCAATTGTAAAGCTGACACAAATACAAAAAAAACTTTATTCAACTCAAGAGCAATTGCGAAGAAGTAAAAATACTCTCTTTGCTACGCAACACGATCTTCAATTTACAGAAGATAAATTACAAAATTTAAAAGAGGATCATTCTAACTTAAAAGAAGATGCTGCAACTCGTATAAAACAAATATATCAAGGACAAAGACTAAGGATGTTAGAAGTGCTTTTAAAGACCCCAAGTTTTACTGATTTTTTGGATGCCCTTTATTATCAAAAACTTCTCGTTGCTCAGGATAAGGAATTATTAGATAAATTAGATAAACAGTCACATGAAATAGAAAAGCATAAAGAGCAGCTTGCTGAGCAAAAAATTAAAATGGTAAATGTTGTAAGTGAAATAGAATTGCAAAAAAGGCAAATAGCTAAAGAACATATTGTTCAGTCAAATCTTGTTGGTAGATTACGAACAGAAAGAAATACCTATGAACAAGCTGAAAGACAGTTAGAGAGAGAATCTCAGCAGCTCATTGCCGAAATTAACAGATTGGTTGGTATAAGTTACTATGATGGTGCTAGTGCGTCAGGGTCTGGGCTTTTTTCTTATCCTATTAGAGGAAGATTAACTTCTCCCTTTGGTTATAGAAGACATCCTATTTTTAAAGTAGTTAGTTTCCATAGTGGTGTAGATCTTGCTGCACCAAATGGGACACCAATTATGGCTTCAGATACTGGAAGAGTAATTTTTGATGGTTGGTATGGTGGGTATGGTAAGGTTGTAATAGTAGATCATGGAATGGATTATTCTACGCTTTATGCACATTTAAGCAGGACAAGTGCATCACGTGGGCAAACAGTTTTAAAAGGACAAGTTGTTGGTTATGAAGGACAAACAGGCTATTCTACAGGGCCACACTTACATTTTGAGGTTAGAAAAAGTGGTAAGCCACAAAACCCATTAAATTATTTAAGGTAATAAACTCTTTTATTTTGTTTTAAGATTTCATATCTCAATGCTAATAATTTAATAATGGTTTTATTTTTTTCTGTTGAAGTTAAGAGATTCAATTTGTTATCCTAATTGGAGAAGTAATAGTTAACAACTTATTAAAGGAGAAAATAAAATGACAAGTATACCAAGTGGCTTATTAGGAGCTATCATTAATGCACAATATGGAGATGTAATTAAAAAAGGTTCTTCACTTCTTCAACAATTTATTGCAGGTGTTGCTGATGTACAGGAATCAGAAGCTCAAAGTGGGATAACGAGAGACAATGAAACTACAAGAAAAGTTACATCAGGTGAAGGAAAAACTACCACTGATGTAACCTCAAGAACAGTTACAACCGTAGATCATGTTAAACAAGCACAGTACTTAAGAGAAGTTGTAAATCCTCAAGTAAAGAACCTTGCAGATGGACTATTACAAGGTGAAATTAGAATTGGTAAACAAACCATACCACTAGGAGAAATCATAAGTCTAGTAGAAGGGCTCTCAAAAAGGTCCACCGGTAAAGAAGATGTAGAAATAGTTATTGATTTAGGTAATGCTCAGGCAGAAGGGACTACAGCTACATCAGATAAACCAGCAACTCCAGCTTCAGATGATTTAGAAAATCTATTAAAAGAAGTTCTTGATCCTAAAAATAATAATAAGGCTGGCAAGCTTCCAGAGCCTGGTGATATACCAGATCTACTCAATAAAGTTTTTAATCCTAAAGGTGATAATAATATTAAGGATAAACCTACGGATAACCTGACAAATGAAAATCCTAAAAAAACAAAGAAAACAAAAAAAGATTAATTTAAGCTTGGCTGAGTTAGTCTTTTAAGTAAAGATACAAAATTTAGAAGTGAGGTGATAAGACTAAAGTT
>JAHFBD010000068.1 GCA_023250175.1 Candidatus Melainabacteria bacterium | reverse complement strand
ATAACACAGTTGAATTATGGCGTGATGGCTGGGCAAGAAATTCTAAACATGGTTCATTTCCAAGTGATACGGTTGCGCTTTTATCTGCTATGGCATTAGGTGTTTTTTCTTGGAAAAAAAGGCTGGGAGTGCTCTCAATTTTATTTGTAATTTTTGCTGGGATATTGCCACGATTGTATTTTGGACTGCACTATTTTTCTGATATGTTTATAGGATTTCTTATTGCATTGCTCTCGACATTTTTTATAAACAGAGTTAACTTCTTTACTAGGCTCAGTGATCTCCTCTTAAGTCTAGAAACCCGTTTTCCATATGGATTTGGAGTCCTTGGGTTTTATTTAGCTTATATAATTTCAGACAAATTTATTCTAATTAGAAAACTTCCTTTGTGGCTAAAGTCAATGTTTGGTAATTAGTTTATATCTTATTTGCGGGAGTCTTTTGTTTATCAGTATCTTGTCTAACAAAAGATTTGTTTTTAAGCAAAATTACCTCTCCTAAATCTTCAAAGCTTTCATTATGAGTAAACATTCCAAATAGCTCCCTTGTTTCTTCAAGAGAAGCTGTTTTAGCTTTGCCAGATAAGTAATCTGGGTAAATATCTTTTCTAATGTCATCAATAGAAATTTCAACACCAAATTTAGGCAAGACTCTTTTTCTTATGTTTTCAGCTGCTTGTGGAAATGTACTAAGCATTAAAGCTGCCCTATTTTTAGATAAACCACCCATAAGAGCTGCTGAAAGTTCTGCAAAAGCCTCTCGTCTTGCCATTAAAAAGTAAGCAACAGCTTCTTGCTTATCTTCTGCAATGTTTTTCACATCTTTAGAATATGCAGTTTTATAACTCTCAGTATCAGAAAATGGTGAAGAGTTTATATAGTCCAAGGCATGTCCTAGTTCATGAAAAACAGTTCCTTTTGTAGCCACAAATTTGTCAGAGCGATCAATTATTTCATCTGAAGTACCATATTTTATCCATTGTTGAGGCATAATTGCTGTGTTATCAATATATAAGCCACCAATGTTTGCATAGCGTCTGTTATCTTTCCAGCCATTTTCAGTTTTTTCTAAGATTGGTAGATTTGGATCTGGAGGATGAGTGTCATCATGAAACTTCCAGGATGGATAATAAGCATAATATGAATCCTGGACATCCTTTGCAATTAGTACACGAATACCACGAGAGTTGAATTCTGCAACTAAGCGTTCAGGAAAACTTCTAAGGATTTTTTCCATGTTAAATAGATATTTAGAGTTTACTTGTGAATGATCTGGAGTATAAAGTATTGGAGAAAATTTATACTTTACTTTGTAAGCACCATTTTTATCATAGATTTCAAACACACCATCTAAACCACTAGCTTTAGCGCTTACTACAGCAACAGGAGTATTTGAGTCTTCTGGCTCAGGAAAAACTAAACCATCTTTTTTTTCCTCTTCTTTATATGCACAGTAAAATAATGCGCTTGTTCTTCCTTCAGAAGATTGAACAATATAAAAATTCCCCTTATTTTTTGTATCTACTTTATAGTAAGCATCATATTTATCTCGATCTATTTTTTCGGGATCTGTTATAACTTCTGTAATAGAATAATTAACGTTTGTAGATTTGATTATTCTTGCTAATGCTACTGAATTAATGTTTGTGGGTTTTTGTGGTTCTTTGAGGTTACTTGAAGAAATGATGCTGGGAGTTTTATTAGAGTCACCCTCACTATTTCCTTTAACTTGTAGTGGTAATAGTACTACCGGTAATAATAATGTTTTTGCAATATTTTCAATCCTCATATGATATCCTCCACATACAAAGCCTTTACAGCTTTAAACTAATTTCCCAAATTAAAAATTACAAAGTATTGTTTGTAATTATAAAAACCAAATTTTCAAATGAATGTAAATATACTGAATCGTTTGGTAAGAATTGTGTAAGCAGTATTATTAGGCGTGTTTGTCTCTAATTGTAATGAATAATTTTAATATTTCTTACACTAGATTTTCAATAACATAAGAATAGTAAAAAATCAAATAAGGATACAATTTACGTCTTTAGAATTAAAAAACAATAATGTTAAGAACAAAAGGTTACTGCCTAGCTATAATGTATAAGACTATAAGTAAGCTTTTTGTGTGATTTATTCACCAAAAAGCGTCGGAACTGAAAAGCGAGTTGAGCATTAGTGCGAAATGAGCGGTAGATAGAAACAACAAAAGAGGAAAAAATTTAGTTAAATTAAGTACAGGGTAATAGACTTAAATAATAAAAAGAGATTAACAAGGAGATTCTATAAAATTATGAAAAAGCAATTGATTCTTCTAAGTACAGTATTGATTTTAGCCGCTTTTATTAATGAACTTAATCATTTAGCATATGCTCAAACAATTGAATTTAATACAAAACAAAACTTGACTATATCAAATCCAGGATTTTTACCTTTTTCATCTATATCTAATACTCAGTTTAAAGATACATTTTCAACCGTAAACATGATCGATGTAGAGTTTTTAAATTTCTTAGGAAATCCTTGTAATGTTTCACCAGCAGCTGATTTTGGTGATGTTGCTCCTGCTGTTAGAGTTAGTGGAAATGGTACTATTACTCTGGATTTTAGTAGTAAACCCAATGGTGGTACTTATGGTTTATTGATTACTCCTCAAGGAGGGGCTTGTATTTTTGATATTATTGCCAGACTTCCTACTATACCCTCGGCTCTCCCACCAGCACCTTCCTCAAGCTCTAGCTCTGGTTCTACAGCTACTATTGTAGAACCGTTGGGGACACTAGATCCTAATTCTTTAACAATAATTGGAGCGCAATTACCAGATGAATTAGTAAGCCTTTTGTCAAATGCACCAAATAATAAAAACTGTGAAAGTAATTTTATTGGAATCAATGCTTCACCATTTAATCAAGATTCTACTTACAATAGTATTTTTGATTCTTTAACTTCAGCAAATTCTGTAATGAGTTCAAGAGTGGATGATAGATTTCTAACATCAAAAGCAGAAATAAATGCATTTACTTTAGCTATACCAAAAAATAAAAAATCAGCAAAAGGCACCTTTGATCTTAAACTTACAAATACTTCAGATGAAACTAAAATCTATGTAACTGCAATTTTGCCAACAGAGGTAAATTTTACTGAGACACCTCCTTCTATGGGAAGTAAGCAAGTTGTTCTTTCAAACTTAGAAGTTACCTTGGAAAAACAAGTTAACAATGCTGCTTTAACTGCAGTAGAACATGTTCTTGTCTCTGCTACTATGCCATGGCAATTATCAAATGGAACTGGCTTTTTTGTAGCTCAAGGAGGAGGTTGTCTTGGTCCTTACTGTACCTTTGTTGAAGGTGGAATGGTTGTGCCAGGTGGAGCATGTACACCAGACAAATTAAATAAGAGAAAAGCAGGATATCCTAAAGTAAACCCAAGTAAGTTTTTTGATCCATTTTCTTTTTCATCAATGACAATTCAACTTTCTACAAAAGATATTGTCAATCCAAAACGCCCATTGGTTGCAAAGGTAGCAAGAGAGAAAGCTTATTTAATCTTACAGCCAGTACCACCTAAAGCAATGATTGTTCAACAATTAATGCTTAGTCTTACTGATGATAATGAAAATTAGCTCTCTTATACCACTTAGGAAATTTAATCTAACAATAAACGTCATTGCGAGGAGATTCTGAAAGAATCAACGTGGCAATCTTCTAACGTTTATGAGATTGCTTTGTCATTTCACTCCTCGCAATGACGTAAAAAATAAGATTACCTTATTTACTCTGGAGCAAATCCTCTTCTCATAGTATTTTCAGTAATTACTCTTGGTTCTACAAACTGAAGCAGGTAATCTTTTCCACCTGCTTTTGCTCCTATTCCAGACATTTTAAAACCACCAAATGGCTGCCTGCCTACTTTAGCACCAGTAGAACCACGGTTCACATATAAATTTCCTGTTTTAAATTTTTCTTTTGCTTTTTGAATATTTGCCGGGCTCCGAGAAAAAACTCCACCAGTTAAAGCAAACTTAACACCATTTGCAATTTCAATGGCATTGTCAAAGTCAGAGGCTTTAATTACTGCTAAAACAGGTGCAAATATTTCTTCTTGTGCAATTCTTGCATTTGGTTTTACATCAATAAATATAGTAGGTCTTATAAAATATCCTTCACTGGGAACAGCTTCATCACCAGCAATCATTTTCCCTTCTTGTTTTCCAACCTCAATATATTTTTTAGTGTTTTCATATGCACTTTTATCAATAACAGGTCCAAGATAAGAACCAGGATCAATAGCAGGTCCTATTTTTATACTTTTTGCTGATTCTTGTAATCTTTCTATAAAATGCTCATAAACTTCTTTAACAACAATAACTCTAGAGGCTGCTGAACATTTTTGCCCAGCATAGCCAAAAGCACTGTAAATAACTCCTTTAACTGCTTCATCCAGGTCAGCATCACCATCAACGATAATGGCATTTTTCCCACCCATTTCACAAATTACTTTTTTAACAAAATCTTGTTCAGTAGGAACTTCAGAAGCTTGTTTGTTTATAGAAAGCCCAACTTCCATAGAACCAGTAAAAGCAATTAAATTAATCTCTTTATGAGAAACTAAATAATTTCCAATTGTTCTGCCATCTCCCGGTAAATAATTACAAACACCTGCTGGTAATCCGGCTTCTTCTAAAACCTCCATATATTTTGCAGCAATTACGCTGGCTTGTTTAGCAGGTTTTAAGATTACTGTATTCCCCGTAATTATTGCAGCAGAACTCATACCTGTTAAAATTGCAAGCGGAAAATTCCATGGTGATATTATTGCTGCTATGCCTTTTGGCTGATAAAAAGAATAATTTTCTTCTCCACTTGGACTTATTAGTTTTTCTGGAGTAAATAATTTGTGAGCTTCAAATGCATAGTAATTCAAAAAGTCAATTGCTTCGCTGACATCGCCATCGGCTTCTTTCCAGGGTTTACCTTCTTCAAAAACAATAACACTTGCTAATTCAAACCTTTTCTTACGCATTATTTCAGCAGCTTTAAATAAAATTTCTTGCCTTTTTTCTATCGATGTTTCTGACCAGCTTTTAAAAGCGTTTTTACTAGCTAATATTGCATCGTCAGCGTTCTTCGTCGTAGCAAGTGCAAATTCTCCAACGACTTCATTTGAATTAGATGGATTTATAGAATCTGCCCAATCACTTGTTTCTATCTTTTTTCCATTAATAACTAAGGGATACCTTTTATTTAAATCTTTTTTGAAATCATTTATAGCTTCTTCCATTAATTTTCTATTCTGAGGAATTGTAAAATCTGTATCAGGTTCATTAATAAAGAGTTTTGAACACTTTGCATTTAGCATTGAGTAGTATTGTGTGTCTGGCTGTGAAGAAATAATATCATGAGGAGATTTTAATAACTGTTCTTCATTTACCCCATCTGCAAACCCTTGTTTTAAGAATGATTCATTAGCAGTGTTTTCTAGTAGCCTTCTAACTAAATATGCCATTCCTGGAAGAAGGTCTCCATAAGGAGTATAAATCCTAGCTCTTTCACCCATACTAACCATTGCTTCTTTTATCGGATCAGCCATTCCAAATAAAAATTGATATTCTACAGCACCTTGTGGTAGGGACATTAACTCTGCACATGCTTTAGCATAAGCAATAGAACGTATATTGTGACTAGCAATTGCTGAGTAAATATGTGGATAGTTTTCAATTAATAGTTTACTTAGTCGTTCATAGTTTGCATCGGTTTCAAATTTCTTTTCATATACAGGACAATGCCATTGTCTTTGTCTAGCCATTATAGATTCATAATCCCAGTATGCACCTTTTACAAGTCTTACAGTGATAGGGACTCCACGTTTTTTTGTCCAGTCAATTAAACTCATTAAATCAGATTCGCTGTCTTTTAAATATGCTTGCATTACAAGACCAACATATTTCCAGTCAATAAATTCTTTTTCTTCCAAAATTTCTTTAAATACAGTAATTGTCAAATCCTTAAAATGATAATCTTCCATATCAAGGTAAATGAAAACATTTTCCTTCCTGGCTAATTGCAAAATAGGTCTTAGTTTTTCTTTTAAGTGAAAAACAGAGTCTATAAAGTTCATGCAATCGCCCTGAGAATATAAGGATGAAAGTTTTACAGAAACGTTTACTTTTGGGAGGGGACCATATGGAGCTTTATCAAGTAGTGGAGATACATCCCATTTGTTGGCTTCTTTAGATAATCCAGAAACAAGTCCCATGTATAGCTCTTGGTAATGGTTTGCTTCTTTTTCACTTAAAACTGCTTCACCTAAAATATCAATGGTAAAAGTCATGTTTTTCTTTCTAAGTTCATTTACTTTTTGAAAAACTTCTTTTACATTTTCACCTGCTATAAAAGTCTTAGCCATTTGGGTTACACCAGTACGAACAGCAAGTGCTGCTGCCATCTTTCCTATAAAGCTACCAGAAGATACTTGTGTAGCCATTTTCAAAAGCTCAGCATGTTCTCCTTTAAAATTTCCAAAATATTCCTGAATATGGGTGGAGATTTGCTCATCTGTTTTTAATGTAGGCAATACATCTACAAAACGAAAAAGCTCAATTTTTAACTTTTCATCTTTCATTGCAATGTCCATTAGTTTAGTGCTCCAGAAAGAGCGGTCAAAAAATGAAGTTTTAGATGACTTTACCCGACTAAAGATTTCTCTACCAATTTCCTGTGTTCTTTTTTCTAAAAGTTCAAGTGAAATACCCATAGGATTTTTTGTTAATGTTTGAGACATAATTTAATATGATATCACTCTTCGCATCTTTTCGTTATCCACTGGTATTCCTCTTTTCTGATAGACATAACAGATAATCTGCTTTGCTTTAACAATGGTAACTTTGCTAGTGATTGTTCTTTTTTTATCTCATCAAGTGTAATCGTTTTTTTTAGCTTTTTTAAAGGAGCAAGTTCTATAACTACCCATGAATTTGTTTTATCTTTTGGATCTGGGTAATGTTCTTTTATGACTTGAGCAATACCAACAATTTCTTTTGTTTTTCCTGTGTGATAGATAAGAACAAGATCTCCTTTTTTCATTTCTTTTAAATTATTTCTTGCTTGGTAATTTCTAATCCCATCCCAAACAACAAAACCATCTTTTACTAAATCATCAAAGCTATATTCTTCAGGTTCAGTTTTTACAAGCCAGTAGTGCATATGGGATAATAACTAGTATACTCTTTTTAAGAAAGGACTAAAAAATGGAATACCGTATATTAGGAAAAACTAATTTAAAGATCTCAGCAATTGGTTTTGGGGCATGGGCTATAGGTGGAAATATGTGGGGACCTCAAGATGACAATGATTCGATTAGTGCTCTACATAAAGCGCT
This sequence comes from Candidatus Melainabacteria bacterium, assembly GCA_023250175.1. Taxonomy (GTDB): domain Bacteria; phylum Cyanobacteriota; class Vampirovibrionia; order 2-02-FULL-35-15; family 2-02-FULL-35-15; genus JAHFBD01. The sequence continues at coordinate 2,528 of JAHFBD010000068.1, read as the reverse complement.
TGATTTAGGGGTGAATTTTATTGATACGGCTGCTGCTTATGGAAATGGGCATAGTGAAAAAATAATTGGGAAAGTTTTAAAAGAGAGAAAAGACAACAATGAAAGAATTTATATTGCTACAAAAATACCTCCACTTATGTGGCCACCCTCTCCTACATCACATGCTAAAGATGCATTCCCAAAAGAAACTATTATTAGCTATGTTGAGCAAAGTCTGAAAAATTTACAAATAGATTGTATTGATTTAATTCAATTACACTCATGGAGAGAAAATTGGACAAATGATACAGAGTGGTATGAGACTTTAGTGAATTTGAAAAAAGAAGGGAAAGTTAATTTTATAGGAGTATCTGTCCATGACAATATGGAAGATGAAGCTCTTGGGTTAATTGAGACAGGAAGAATAGATACTATTCAGGTCGTATACAATGTTCTTTCTCAAACCCCAAGAAAAAATTTGTTTCCAAAAGCTATAAAATATAATATTGGGATAATTGCACGAGTGCCTCTTGCTTATGGGGCATTAAGTGGGAAGTTTACGAAAGCTACGATATTTCCAGATAATGATTTTCGAAAAGGCAAATACACTGGTGATGGTCTAAATAATATTCTTAAAAAAGTTGAAGAGTTTAAAAATATTGTTAGTACAAATGAAAGAGAAAAATTAGTGTCTGCAGCTTTGCATTTTGTACTTTCTCATAATGCAGTCTCAGTAACTATTCCAGGGATTCGTAATACCAAACAAGCAGAAGAAAATTGTTTAATTTTTGATAAAGATTTTGATAAAGAAAAATTGGTGTCAAAAGAAGTTATTGAGAAGCTAAACGATTTAATTATTCAAAAAATGCACTAAAGTCATCTTTGTTAGAAGTTGCAGAAAGTTGATTTAAGTTTAAAAATTCCTCAAGTAATTTATCGACTTGTTCTAAGATAAATTGTTTTTTAGTGAAATTTTTATCTTGAGGTTTATAAGCAACTAATACATAGCCAGACTTTGATTCCCAGTCTTTTAGTAATTTAATTTCATTAGAGTCTAGTTTTGCAAGTTTATGCTCAGCTTTTAGTTTTCTTTCTGATTCAAATTTTGCAATATGTTTTAATTTTTGATGAATATGTAAAAGCCCCTTAAGTACATCATGTGGTAACGGCTTTTGTTCAATGTTTAAAATTTCTGCACTATTTGAAATAGCCATAATACTAAAATCTGACGAAGACAAAACAAATAAGATTCCTTATTATGTGTTTTATGCACCTTCTTTAGATCTTTGTTTTTGGTGAGCACTTGGAGGTAGATTTAAAATATCATTAGAATAATAATCTGCTAAATGATCCACAATATCCCTGACAGATAAGAAGCCAACAGGTATATTATTTTCATCAACTAATGGAATATGACGATATCCTCCAGCTGCCATACGATTTAAAGCATAAGCAAGAGGATCATTTAAATATAAAGAGTCAGGAGATTTTGTCATATATTTTTCTATAGTTTCTGCATTTAAGTCATGCCCTGTTGTTATAAGTTTTCTAATTACATCTCTTTCTGTAAATATACCTATTAATTTTTGTGTTCCTTTATCTATTACCAAGAGGCAGCCTACATCTTTCGCATTAAATAAATTAATTGCTTCTATAATTTTTGTATCTTTTGTAACCAATACAGGTTCTCTATATAATATTTTTTCAATTGGCTCATTTATAGATACAGCAAATTCTAGATTTGGGTGAAATTCTTTTTCACGCTCTTCAATAATGTTTAATTCTTCCTCTAAATCTTCTGGCATATTTTTTTTATTTATGTGTTCTGATTATAAAGTATCTAAGTATTATTTCTAACTTCTTGCTTATTCAGTGTGCCCACTGCAAAGAAAAAATAAACATTTTTAAGATAATTGTAAACAGACGTTAAACTCATATATTTGTATGATTATAAAAATAGAATTTTTACATTAATTAAAGAGATTTCGTTACTGCCTAGCTATAATGTATAAGATCACCAATAAGCTTTTTGTGTGATTTATTCACCAAAAAGTGCCATGTTAAGGAAGAGCGAGTTGAGCATTAGTGCGAAACGAGCGGTAGGTAGAAATGAGATTCCTTAGTTCTAACCCAATGAATATATTAAAATAATTTTATTTTTAAGTTACAGATATTTTAAATATTGATTAGTTAATTAATCAATTATGGGAATATTGGGGATAGCGATATCAAAAAGGATAAATTTTGATTTGCTACTAAAAACTAGCCAAGAGACAAAAATATAAATTTTTTGTTTTAAGTTAGGCCAAAGTTTTATGTTAATTAATAATGAAAAGAAACAACACCATGAAAAAACAAAAAATATTTATATGCTTAATTGCATTTCTTACTTATAATTTTCCTTTATTAGCTACTGCTCAAATGCCACCTGGTGGACCAACACAAGGTGGACCCGGAGCAGGTGGAACTGGTGGATTTGGTGGACCAACACAAGGTGGACCCGGAGCAGGTGGAACTGGTGGATTTGGTGGACCAACACAAGGTGGACC
>JAHFBD010000067.1 GCA_023250175.1 Candidatus Melainabacteria bacterium | reverse complement strand
TAAGTCAGCCACTTTATTTTGTACAGCTTTATATGTAAGTATTAGCTCTTCATTTCTATCAGTTAAGTATGCAGATTTTATATTGTACTTTTGTATAATGTAAAAAAACATGGCAGCACTGCCTAGAAATGGTTCTATATATCTTTTTATATGACCTTGTCTTAATTCGCAAGGATAAAAACCCTCAAGTTGGTTAAGTAACCTGGTTTTACCACCTGCCCATTTTAAAAACGGCTTTGCTTGTTTATATTTAGTTTGTTTGTCCATTTGATTTAACTAACCACTAATATTAATTTAAATTTAAGAATCTATTCCTTGATTAAGATGCAATAGTTAGTGTAACCTACTTACAATTATAGGCTTTGTCTAATTCATTTAGTACAGTCTATGAAGAGAAAATAGCTAGCAGAAAAAATGAACTAAAAAAATATAAAAGGTTAAAAAGATGGAAATTACATTGAATATAAATAATATAAAAGGGAATACAACAATTTCTGCTAACAATAGATTGCAAACTCAAGAGATACAAGGTGACATTGCTCCCCAGCCTATAATAGAAACACTTAATAGTACTCCCCAAGCTGCTTTTGAGGCCCAACAACTAATCAATGGAAAAGCTAATACAATAACCACAGAAGAAATATCAAACTTGATTAGAAGTAAATTACAAGATGGGAGCCATAATCTAGCTACAGTGAAATTTTTTAATAAAGTTTATGATAATTCTAGATTTAGTGATGAATTATTTCCAGTGATTTTACACTTTATTGATACCAGAGGAATTGATGACATTATTAAAAAACTGAGTGAAGAAAACTCTGATACTATATCGGGAACTACAGGTGAGCTATATCATGCCCTGGCTCTTCAGGAGAAAGGATATAGAATCGTTTCATTTGGATTTGATATAAAAAGAGGAAAGCAGAAAATTCTAGAAACCGATCTTATTATTGAAAAAGATAGTAAATATTATTTTGTAGAAGTTAAACATTTCTCCGGGAGACGATTTTATGATAAAGGATTAGAAAATCTATATGCTGATCCTACAAAATGGACAGAAAAGTTTCTTTTAGATGTCAAAGATGGACTGAGTAATAAATTAGAAAATTATAAAGATGGAATTCAACTAATTACTAGTAAAGAATCTCTCCCATCATTTGAAAGTCAAGTTGGACAAGAATCAAATAGCATTCGTGATTATGTAAGAAAATTTGGAGTGAGTATACTTTATAGTTATACGAGTACAGTAGGGTTTTCAATCACAAAAAATGGTCAATCTATCATTCAAGATGAATCTAATTTACTGGAACCAATTAATAATCCGGCTTCATTAAATACAAGAGCAGAAATAGAAAGAGTAAAGGACTTCAGTGTAATAGAGCAAACTGTAGGAAACTATTCTAATAATTATGGATATAATATTTCTTTTGAAAGAGTACCTTTTAAATTGTTTAATAAAACCACACGTACCGCAGGTGGTGAAAATATTCAAGTAAATCGAAATCTAAGTTATATTCCTACAATACCTGAGGTGATAGATACAAAGTTATTTACTTCTTCACATATGCAGTTAATTTTAACTAAGCTTAAAGAAGAAAATATATCTGATGGTGAAATAAAAGAAATCGAGGATTTTATCTCTAACCATAATTTTGTAGGACGATCCTTTAATTTAGATAGTTTAAAAGAAGAACTGAAACCACTCGGCAAATTATTAAAAGCTAAAATGCAACTTTTAAAAGACATAATTACTCAGCTATTTATCTAATACGATTTTTGTTATAAACCCATTACATAGAATACAAATTGGCTATAATCAATCTCAAGTTATAAAACTTATTTTGAGAAATTTATGAACGTAAAACAGCTTAGAACTTGCTTGAGGCTCGTTGTTAAAAGTATAACTATTTATAAAAAAGAGGACTTTAGTCAGAGCTTAAAAGAAGCAGAAGCAAATTTAAAAGAATCTATGGAAAGCGAAACTGCTACAGATGAAGAGGCAGATGAAGCATATGAACGATTTGATCGTGTTTCAGAAACATGGTTTAAAGCATTTAATAATCTCCAGGATTCTACAGAGATATTATTTGATGAGTTTGCCAGTATTAACAACAATGATATTAGGCTAAAACATAATAAGCTTTGGAAAGCACTGGATAAGTTGCCTTCATCTGAAGCTAAACACTTGCTTGTGCTTGCAATTAAATATCAAGGATTAGGTCAGCAATCTATGAGTGATGTATATAGAGCATTGTCGCGATTAGAAGAAGATCCTACATTGGATGAAATGTCTAAGCAGTTTCCAAGAACAAATATCTCTTCTACAGTTAGTCGTAAGCAAACCTTACATGAAAAAGAAGACAGAACCCTTCAAAAAATATATGAAGTAAGCACAAGACTAAATCCCAAAACATTACAATCACTATAAAAAGCTAATTGCCTAGGAGTTTAAATATTCCTAGGCAATTATAGTATTAGTTTAAGTTTTATTAACTCTATTGTTCGTCAGGAATAAGAAGTACTTCTGTATCATCAAAGGCTCCATTTTTACAGGAAACTTCTATAGTAACTGCTTCTTGATCACCGTTGTCAATAATATCTCCTGCTATTGCTGATGGTACTCTAAGAATAATAGTTTGCCTTGTTCTTCCTGGACCAAGGAGAAATCTCTTTGGTTTAACCCTTAGTAAATCACTGTCTGATACATTAACAGTACACTTGCTAAATGCTCCAAAATCAGTTGCTTTCACTTTTAATTTACCGGCATTTACTATATCTGATTGAAGAAGTATTTCTTCTGTACCAGAGATTACTATTCCAGGCTCAGTGGTATCTTCGGGGGATGGCGATGGAAGAGGGGTTGGGGTTGGATGTATGTCTATAGGAGTTGGTATAGGCTTGGGCGTAGGCATTGGTTCAGTAGGAGTCGGTGTTGGTTTAGGAGTTGGTGTAGGGGTTGGTGTAGGGGTTGGGGCAGGTGTAGATGAGCTTGTAGTAATGGATGAAACCACTTCTTTTGTAATATCTATGCCACCGGCCTTTTCAATTTTTGTAATTGTAAGCACTGGAGTTCCACTTGCAGTACCAGGTTTTAACATTCCTGTAATAGTTGCACTGTTATTAGTTAATGTACCATTCCATACAACACTAAGTGTGCCTGTACCTTGATTTACATCTGTAAGTAATTGTGTTGCACCTGTTCCTTTAAAGGTTAGACTGGTATCTAAGTTTGCTGAACCTGAGGGACTAATAGAAATCATTATATTTAGTGCTGTGGTTGAACTTAAGGTATTTCCACTTACATTAATCGTAAATGTATCAGGGGATCCTGTAGATGTTGTTTGAGAAGCTGATTGTGAATTTACTTTGTGTATCCCAAACATCAAACACAAACTAAATAAAGCAATTAACGCAATTGAAAACAATTTAATTTTATTCATTACTAATCTCCTAGATTTAAATTTTTTGCCTGAATGCTATATGCTACAGACGATATATTTTTCATTAGGGTTAACAAGTATAATATATATTTTTTTACTTGTTTTTATTAGTTATAAATAGGGATATTACCTAATTTTTTTACAAGTGTTTAAATTTTATAAATTCAAAATAATAAATTCATCTATTCAATCAAGATAACAACCCATGCACAAATTGCTTTTTCTTGTCCTATAGAATCTTGCTCTTCATTTGTTTTTGCTTTTATATTAACTTGCTCATTACTAATTTCTAGAATTTTAGAAAAATTATTTTTTATCTTGTCAATGTAAGAAGAGAGTCTAGGTTTTTCAGCTACAATAGTAGAGTCTATATTTATTATTTTAAAATCTTTGCTTTTTAGTAAATTGTAAACAGAAGAAAGTAAATCTAAACTATTAGCATCCTTCCACCTTGTATCACTATCAGGAAAATGTTTACCAATATCACCCAATCCTAAGGCTCCTAGCATTGCATCTATAAGAGCATGAACTAAAACATCAGCATCACTATGTCCTGATAAACCTTTTGAGTGGGGTATTTCTACCCCACCAATAATTAATTTTCTATCTGGTACTAGCTTATGGATATCATATCCATGTCCTACTCTCATAATGTCTATATTGTAATTGATGTTAATGAAATGTTAACCTAACTTGTTGATAATTTAATTAAAAAGGACAAATAAAGGGTACATAATAAATATGAGAACATCAGGACACATTGTAGTATCAGCTTCTGTTGGATTCTTTACATATGCAACTTTTGGGGAGTTAGCTCCTGCAATAACTAGTTTTTTAGTTGGTACTCTTATTGATCTTGATCATATTATTGATTATATCTATGCACATGGAAAAAAATGGGACTGGAAAAAAATTAACGGGGCTCACCATGAACGTGTTAGTGGAAAACTATATGTACCATTGCATTCATATGAGCTTTTACTTTTATTTTTTTTATTAACACTTGATAGTTCACTAACACCCTGGAGAGTTGGCATATCATTATCAATATTGGCACACTTTTTATGTGATCAATTTTGTAATCCGGGTAGAAAATTCTCAACTTATTTTTTAATTCATAGAATTATACATAAGTTTGATACAAAGAAAGTTTTAAGAGATAACCCTAAGAAGGCATTGGCTCGCTAGAACTTTGCTTAATTAAATCAGCTTTAAGCTTGGTCAATCTTTGGTAAAGCTTTATAGATAAATCTTTAGCCGTAATTAATTCACCCCCAAGCAATTCTGCTTTGGATTCAAGCTCAGGAATAGAATCTATTTTTTGTTGAAGTACTGCAATCTTTTCATGGGCTTTTTCAAGAGATTCTCTTGCATCGTGTACTTCCTTATCAAGGTTTGCTCTTTTCTCTTCTATTTCTTTAGCTGTTTCAGTTATTGTAAATAAATCATTTTCCAGTTGATTCTTTACAAGAAGAATATTTTCATAATCTGACTGAAGTTTTTGAATAAGTAAGACTTTTTCATTGTTTATCTTGTTTGTCTTTTCATTTATATCTTCTAATCGCCTTACTAAATTGGTTATTGCATCTACTTTTTGCAAGACCCCTTCTCTATTTTTAACTTTTCCAGCAAATAACTTGCTTAAGAAACCACCTTCATGAGACTCATTAACAATTTTTTTTACTTCATTTAACTCTTCAATAATATTCTGAATGGTTTTCCCATAACCACTTAGCTCAACCAAAGAATCACTTTTTGCTACCACCCCTTTTTTATATGCAGTAACAATTGATTGATAGTTACTTACCAGTTCTTTCAGCTGATCAGTTGATATATTCTTCAAGAAATATTTTTCCACAAACCTATCACAAATTCTATTTAAAGTTTTTCCAACCTTTTCTGCCAAAACTGGATGCTGTTCTTTAAATTCGTTAGCTAATACGGTAGGCAATTCTTGAACTGAATCGATTAAACTTAAACTTATATCAGCAAGTATTAAACGAACTAACCACGTAGCCTGTGTATTAGGATCTATATCACTTTGTAATGCTAAATCTTTTTGTAATTTTCTAAATCTTGATAAATTTTTTACATCGACCATTAAGAGCGATTGGATATGCCTTACTAAATCCTTGGAGACTTTTGATTGTTTATTTTGTAGTCTCATTTGATTAAATTCTGCAATAGTTGTTTCTTTTTGTTTTGTTGGTAACAAGAAGAGTATCTGGTTTTCTAATGACCAAACATATTCTAAGACTTCTTTTTGAACATCTTCTTGTGTTGTTCTATGCCAGTTTTTATTGGGAGAGGTGGAATGTATTACTTGTGTTATCTCTTCAGTTAAAACTTTCTTTCCTCTTTTTTGTAAGAGCTGGGCTGATTCCTCAATACTATAGGTAGGGAATTCACAGATAGTTTTTAAAATTAATTTTTGAGTATCTTTAGAAATGGTTTGTATATCTTGTGTAAGCAATGGATCCTCCTCCAACTAAGCTAATTTGTTTTCTTCTATATTAATTAGAGCATCACCTTCAGCAGGTATTTCAGTACTACAACTTACCAGAGCGACTGGTTCTTCTTTATTATAAGTGTAATTATTATTGGTTTCTTGTTGCTCAACTGGTACTTGCTTTGATTCTAAATCTCTTGTAGAGAGCCCGATTTTTCTTTGCTCAAGATCTATCTTAATGATTTTTGCAGTAATAGTAGAGTGTAGCTTTGGTTTGTCCATTCCTTCCGGCATCTCAGAATTATGAATGAGGGCTTCAATACCAGGCCTAAGTTCTACAAAAGTACCAAAAGCTGCTTCACTAATTACTTTACCTGAAACTTCTTTACCCATGCTTAACTCATTATCTAATTGTTCCCATGGATCACCTAAAACCTGCTTTACACTCAGTGCAACTCTTTGACTATCTTTTTCTAATCTAAAAATTCTTGCTGTGAGAATTTGGCCGACTTTATACATGTCTTTGGGGTGTACAAATCTTCCCCAACTTAGTTCAGAGGCAGGAACTAATCCATCTAATCCTCCAAGATCAACAAAAACACCAAAGTCAGCAATTCTTAATACAGAGGCTTCTACAATATCGCCTTCTTTTAATCTTTGTATTGCAACTTCAGCTTTCTTTTGCTTTTCTAATTCATATGCTTTTCTTTGATTTAAAATCACATTTTTTTCTTTATAGTTAAGTTCTTCAATTAATACTTCAATCTCTTGATTAGCCCAGTTGTCCTGACTTATACCAGGAAGCTTTATATATCTTCCTGGTAAAAACGCTCTTACCCCATCAATATATACTTCTACACCACCCTTGACGACTTTTGCAATTGTTACTTTGAGTATAGTTCCTTCTTCGAAAAACTTTTGTAATTTACCCCAGACGACTCTTTCTTTAAGAGCTTTTGGGGAAACAAGATATCGGTCACTCTTATCAGGTCCAGATGTAATTAAAGCTTTTAAAGAACCAATTGAATGTAATTCTGCTTCAGATTCACTAAGCATTTGATTATTGTGAAGGAAGCCTTCCCATTCATCATTTATTTCAACCAGATATCCATCTTTAATTTTTGTTAATAATTTGCAAGCTACTTCAGATTCTTTTTCAAGTTTGCTTTGATATTTTTGTTTTAATTCTTCAAAAGTAATCGTTGTCATTTATAACCACCTCAAAAATTTTAATTATGCTTTGCTTTCACTAAAAAATATTTTACTAGCATACACTAATGCAATACCAACTGCTAGGTAGACAATACCTAAAACAGGCTTATCAATACTACTATGTCTAAGAAATGACCCCATAGCCATCATTAAACCAATTAGTACAAATCCTCTTATTCCTAACACCTGTACCCAGCCAAATAATAATGACAAAGTTCTATTTTTACTGAACTGTATTAAATCTGCTCTTTTGTAATATTTCAAAGCTATTTTTTTAAGAACAAACCTTCCTTTTAATAACCCTACAATTACAGATATTGACATAAATGTAACCATCATTGGGCCAAAATTTAAACCCTTAATCCACCATATGCCGGCTATAGATAAACCAATACCAACTAATAACCAAATTACCCCAACTATAATCAAACTTGTTTTTTTCATATTTACCTTAAATCCTTTAAAGAGCCCTTCTTATTATCACGTAAAATAATGTTTACAACAAGTATAAAATATAAATAGTAAAAATTAGTTTCTAACTACCGCTCGTTTTGCACTAATGCTCAACTCGCTCTTCCTTGTACATGGCGCTTTTTGGTGAATAAATCACACAAAAAGCTTATTTATGGTCTTCTACATTCAGAGCTAGGTAGTAACAAAATTACTTAAACACTTCTTAAACTTATGAATACTAGACAACACATATCTGTCTTTCATTTTATTGTACACATCAATACCTTATAGTCTTATAAACCAATAGAGCAAATGTGTTCAAAATAAATTTTTTTTAATCTAATCACTTAAAAGCCTTTCTTCAGGGATATTTAAGCTACAAAGCTACAAAGATTAACTTTTTTTTATCTAAAAATACGCTGGAAGGCTTAACAAAATAAGTATAAAACCGTTATTATTAATATAAAAGAATAGATAGGAAAAACGTACTACTTAAAATAAAAAATGCGAAACAATTCAAAACAAGACATTACTTCTATTAAAGCTTTAGACCAGCATTTAATTGAACGTTTATATAAAGAATTAACAAAAGAGCTTGAAGATTTGATGAAAGAGTTAAATGATTCATCAAAAATAGGTGCTTTTGGTGCAATGGCAACCTTATCAAATAAGATTTCTGAAGTTGCAGCAGATTTAAAAAGATTACAACACTTACCTAGTATGTTAACAAATCCTTATATAATGGCTGATCCGAGGATTGTACTTGATGAAATAAGTAAAAAATATCTTAAGAAAAAAAACAAGAAGTAATTATTTAATTTGAGATATAACAGTAAACATTGGCAAATACATACCTATAACTATTGCACCTACAAGCCCACCAAGAGTAACTATCATAATAGGTTCCATTAAAGATGTTAATGCTTCTACAGCACTGCTAACCTCTACATCATAAAAATCTGCTACTTTTTCAAGCATGGTTTCTAATTGTCCAGTTTCTTCACCAATAGCTACCATTTGAGTAACCATAGGTGGAAATAATTTACTTTCACTTAATGGTCCATTAATTGTTCCACCCTCTTGAACTTTTACTTGAACGGCTTCTATGGCTCGTGCCAACACTGCACTATCTGCAGACTCTTTAACCACTTCAAGTGCTGTTACTATTGGAACCCCGCTTTTTGTAAGAGTTCCAAAGGTTCGTGTAAACCTTGCTACAGAAACTTTTCTCATAATGTCACCTAATACAGGCAGTTGTAAAATAGCAAGGTCAATTGCAAATTTTCCTTCTTTGGTTTGATACCAATTTTTTAAAGACCATATTGTACCTATAATAATTGCAATTACAGCAATCATATACCACGATCTTAAAAATTCACTTATTGCAATTAATAGCTTTGTATATGCTGGTAACTCACTTCCTAAAGAAGCAAATAATCCTGAAAATGTTGGTAAAACTAAAGTTAGCATTGCATAAAAAACACCAACAGCAATAAGCATAACCACTACAGGATAAGTCATTGCTGATTTAACTTGTTGTGTTAATTTGCTTCTTTCCTCCATAAATAATGCTAATCGGTTTAATACCTGATCTAATACACCACCAGCTTCACCAGCTTTTATCATAGAGATATATAACCTATCAAAAATCTTTGGATATTTTTCAAGAGCATCAGACAATGTACTACCTTGTTCAATATCAGCTTTTACTTGTATCAATGCTTGTTTTAAACGTGGGTTTTGTGTTTGATCGGTCATCACTGTCAATGCTCGGAGTAATGCTACCCCAGCTTCTACCATTGATGCAAACTGTCGTGAAAAAACCATCATATCTTTTAAAGTAATAGGACGATATTTGTCAATAAGCTCTTGTAGTGAAGATTTAGATTTTGGTTTTATTTGTTCTTTCTCACCTTTTACTTCTTGACTTTCAGCTTTTTCAGCTTGTTGTGTAAATGGATTAATTGTTTCTTCGGCTTTAGGCTCTGCTCCCGAATCTATTTGTTGTATATCAACAACCCAAAGACCTTCTTGTTTTAGTGCTGTTCTAGCATTATCAATAGTATCGGCTAAAATCGAAGACTCTTTTAATTGTCCTCTGTTATTTCTTGCTTTATAAGTAAAAGTTGGCATAATAGGTAAGAAGGAATACTTTTAAAATTGTTGCACAAGTTATGACTTATCATTGTCTTTACTGTAACTCAAGGTTACAATTAAGCCCCTAATCTAAACCTTATAGCTTAAAGCTTGTGGTTGTTTAAAGTGCTACTATTTTTTATAAATGAAATATAAGTGGCATATACAAGAAACAGAAGAAATTTCTAGAGATTTTTTAGATATTGCATATGGATCAAAAGTAATT
>JAHFBD010000257.1 GCA_023250175.1 Candidatus Melainabacteria bacterium | reverse complement strand
ACTAAAGAGGTAATAAATGGGAGCTGATCCGCTAAACAGACAAACTAGTAAAATTAATACACAGTCAAAAGTAAATGGCAAGTCTTTTGGCAAGGAACAAATTAATATGAGCTTACCCACTATTCTTTCTTATATAATCTCAGATCTTCAAAATTCTCCAAATCGTGAAGCTGCTTACCAAGTGCTGGATAATGCGTGTTTAAAAGTCGATGGATTTAAAGCTTTAGATGTTAATGTGTTTAATTATAAGGGATATCAATTATTGGCTACTTTGCAAATGTATGCAGAGCCAGTAGCTAAAAAATTACTACTAGCAAATGAATTAAATGTTCGTGCTTTGCCACAACTAATTGAAAATATAAATATTGGAAATGAAATAAATGTTTTGGTTACACATCAAGCAGGGTGTGAAGATAAAACTCTTATCCCATATAGTGAGGTAAGGAAGCAGATTACACCAAATGCCAAAACCCAATTTTTAAAGGATATAGAAGCATTAGCATCTTATAATCTTATTCATAAGCAAGCCTCACGAGGTACTGATTCTTGGCTGGTTAATCCAGTCACTGGAGAAATACACTTGTCATCCTGGGATGCATTGCAAGAAACTAATAATAGTCAAGAAAAGAGAGAATCAATACAAGCCATTAAAAATCATCTTAATAAGCCTTAAATCTGCTAATTAAAATCAAAGCTTTATTTTGTCTTTAGTTTTTTATGTTGACTTTAATATCTTAATTTTTATATAGTAACAATACTAATGGGGGTGGGAAAGCATGCGTACTGATAAAAACTATTCTTTTATTTTTCATCAAGATGCTTTGAAGCAAGCATTGCCCACCATAAAAGAAGTCCAAGGATTAAAAGAAGATGCAAGTATAGATTTAAAAACACCTACTAATGATTCTGCAACAAAATTGAGACATTACTATGGTTGTTTACTGGGTCTTGCTGTTGGCGATGCTTTGGGAACTACCTTAGAATTTAAGCAACCAGGGACATTTAAACCTATTAAAGATATTGTTGGTGGGGGTCCTTTTAAATTATTACCAGGACAATGGACTGATGATACATCAATGGCACTCTGTTTAGCAGAAAGTCTAATTGAATCTAAAGGGTTTAATCCAAAAGATCAATTAGAAAAATATTTAAAGTGGTATGAAGAGGGATATTTAAGCAGTACAGGAAAATGTTTTGATATTGGCAATACAACGATATCTGCATTATTAGAGTTTAAAGAAACTCAACAACCATATTGCAGTTCACCAAATTCAACTCCTAGTAATGGTTCTTTAATGCGATTAGCTCCTATACCAATGCTTTATCATAATGCTCCCGTAGAAGCAATTGAAAAAGCCAAACAAAGTTCTCTTACTACTCATGGTGCAAAAGAATCTATTGATGCATGCCGTTATCTTGCAGGACTTATAGTCGGTGCTATAGATGGTGTATCTAAGGATGAATTACTATCTGATCACTATGCCCCAGCTAAAGATATTTGGGAAAAAGATCCATTGATAGATACTGTGGATAAAATTGCTTCTGGTTCTTTTAAACATAAGGAACCGCCATATATTCGTGGAACAGGTTTAGCTGTAGAATCACTTGAAGCTGCATTATGGGCATTTTACAAGGCTTCTTCATTTGCTGAAGGGGCTTTACTAGCAGTCAATCTTGGAGATGATGCAGATACTACTGGTGCAATTTATGGGCAATTAGCTGGTGCTTTTTATGGTGTAGAAGGTATTCCTACAGAATGGCTAAATAAGCTTTGCAAAAAAGATTTAATAGAATCTCTTGCATTGGAAATTTATAAAACCACTTTTTCTGAAAACAACAACTTAAACTAAGCTTAATTAAAGCTAATTTAAAAAATCTTTCCATATTAAAGAAAATTTATTTTTCAATTATAAAAACCAAAGGAAATTAGCCTTTGTAGAAATTGTATAAATGTTAAAGACTAATATTTTATGATTTTATTTATAAATTACATAACATCTTTGTTTTCTTCTAGAAGATCTTCTCCTACTGGTAGTACGTCAGGCCCACAAGCTACTTCTCAGACATCTCCTACATCTTCTACCTCTGATCAATATGTTGGAAGCAGAAGAGTTCAGCAGCAGCAACAATCTCAACAAGAAGAACAACCAAAGAAATCTTTCTGGGGACGGGTATGGGGTGCTGTACGTAGCGTAGCAGTAGTAGTAGCAGCAACGGTGGTTACTGGAGCAATAATGACAGGTGGTCTTGGAATCCTGGCTGGAGTTGCAATAGTAGGCGGCATAATTCTGGCTACAAATATAGGTACAGCATTAGCAAAGGGCGGAACTAAAGAAGCTTGGAAAGAATGTGGCACTAATATTATAGGAGATATAAAATCAGCAGGTATCGCAGTAGTAAGTACGCTATGTGGTTTTGGAGCAGCAAGATTAGTTACCGGAGGTACTCAAGCAGCAGCAACGGTATCAGCAGGAACAAGACTTTTTGCAGGAGCTGCAGCAGGAGGTACAGGTGCTACTGTTTCTACAGTAGTAGGTACAGCAGATCAACTAGTTCAAGCAAACCAAGAGTTTTCTCAACATATAGAACAAATACAAAGAGAACAAGGTAGAACATTGTCACAAAAGGAAATAGCAGATGAACGTGAACGATTCATGCAAGAACGTAGACTTACTACAAGTCAAATCTTACGTGGTGGTGCTGTAAATATTTTAACTGGGGTGTTTAGTGGAGGTGTTGGAGCACGATTCCAAGCAGCAAGACAAAGTGTACAAAGCTCAATGGCACAAGGATTAAATGCAACAAGAGGGCAGGTTTTAAGAAGTTCTATTGCTGCAGAAGCTACTACTCTTACTGGTATTGGTATGGTAAGTAGTGTAGCAGCTCATGGAGAATTAACACTTGAAGAAAGTGTTCAGCATATAGCTGGTAGTTATGCAGGTGGATATATAGGAAATAGAGTTAGTCATTGGGCAGAAAGAAGAACTCAAGCTGCTAGAGCACAACAAACACCACCAGCCCCAAGAAGTGGATCTTCTCAGCCTCAGGGACAAAGAACGACAGTACCTCA
>JAHFBD010000256.1 GCA_023250175.1 Candidatus Melainabacteria bacterium | reverse complement strand
ATGAGGCTTTCGGATGGCATGTCCAGGAAGTCAATGGGCATGACTTAAACCAAGTTCATGATGCTCTATTAAAAACACAAGAAATTGGTCCTAAAGAAAATAAACCTTGTGTAATAATTGCTCACACTGTAAAAGGTAAAGGAATTTCTTTTATGGAGAATGAAGTTAAATGGCATGGAGTAGCACCAAACAATGAAGAGCTACAAAAAGCATTAGGAGAACTTGAGTAAAAATGGCTGGGACATTAACACAATCAAAAGACTCAATTGCTACAAGAGTAGCTTATGGAAAAGCATTAGCAGAACTCGGAAAAGAAAACCCAAATATTGTAGTTCTCGATGCTGATTTATCAGGCTCAACACAAACTAAGTTTTTCGCTAAAGAGTTTCCTGAGCGATTTTTAAATATGGGTATTGCAGAGCAAAATATGATTGGGGTTGCTGCTGGGTTAGCCAGTACTGGCAAGATTCCTTTTGCAAGCAGTTTTGCTATGTTTGCTTGTGGAAGAGCCTGGGAGTTTGTTAGAAATTCTGTTTGTCACAATCAATTTAACGTAAAAATTTGTGCAACACATGCTGGACTTACCGTAGGTGAAGACGGTGCTTCACACCAAATCATAGAAGATATTGCTATTATGCGTGCGATTCCACACATGACCGTAATCGTTCCTGCTGATGCTACTGAAGCCAGGCTTGCCACACGTGCAATCTCTGAGTTTTTTGGTCCTGTTTATATGAGACTTGGGCGATCAAACGTACCAGTACTTTTCGATGAAAAAGATTTTGAGTTTAAAATCGGCAAAGCTCAAATAATAAAACCAGGCATTGATGTTTCAATTTTTGCATATGGTGTAATGGTAAGTCGTGCATTATGGGCACAAGAATTGCTTCAAGCAGAAGGAATTAGTGCTGAAATAATAAACGTTTCTACAATAAAACCCTTAGATAAAGAAACTATTTTAACCAGTGTTCAAAAAACTAGCTGTGCTGTAGTCTGTGAAGAACACAATATTCATGGTGGTTTAGGAGATGCCATTGCAAGCATACTAACAGAGAACTACCCGGCACCAATGCAAAGATTAGGAATTATGGATCAATTTGGTCAAAGTGGGAAATCTGATGAGTTATTAGTTCATTATGGATTAACAAAAGAAAAAATTGCTGAGCTTGCTAAAAAAGTAATTACCAGAAAACAAGGTTAATTCTTACTCCCAAAATTTTGTAGATTCTTCTGGTATTCCACTACCAGTAAACTCTAAAACTCTATCATCAAGGTCACCATTTACAAGTTGAAAATTGAGTTGCTGCAAACCTTTCATATCACCAATAGCTGGAGTAGTAATATTCATAGCTGTCAGAAGTCTATCTAATTGTTTATGGTGTCTCGCAGTATCTTCATCTAAAAGAAGATGTCGTAAATTACAAAGATGATTTAAATGATTATATAACTTAGTCTTAAAATTTTGATTGTGTTTTGGGGGCTGGTTAGCAAATAAATTCGACTCTAAGAACTTTAATCTACAAGCAACATTCTTATTTAATTCATTAAAAAATATTTTTGACTCGTTTTCATCAACCTGCCTTAAACTATTAAATCCAAAATGAACTATTGGTTCTACCACCTCTGGAAAACGAACATCAGAAAGAGCTTTCAATTCTGTCTTTGGAAAATTCATCTTTTCATTAATACTTTCTCTAAAATCACAATCATATAAAAATCTATTTGCTTCAAGTGTATTATTTCGCATTTTATTTAAATAAAGATATCCAAAATTTATTATGGGAGCTGTTATTTTTCTTGGAATCACTGACTTTCTAGATAAGCTACTTATTGCCATCTTTGATAAGATTACAATTTCTTCTCTCGGAAAATTGGCTTTAGGAATAGCTTGCTGTATTGGTTTAATTTGTGTCATTGTTTTAGAATAGTGTATATATTTCTGGGTAAAGAGTAAAGCAGGAAAGATAAAAAGAAGATTAAGATTTATAATTTAACTATGCCCAAACTTTTAGATAACCTAGATAAATCAATTCAAACATTTAATTTAACAGAAGAACAAGAGCTTTTACGTAAAACAATCCGTGAAGTTGCTGAAGAAAACTTTAAAGAAAAAGCAAGAGAAATTGATAAATCTCATAGATTTCCAAAGGAAAATTTTGATTTGCTTGCAGGTATTGGAATTACTGGTTTAACACTCCCGGAAGAATATGGTGGGGGTGGAATGAATTATGTTTCTTATGCTATTGCAATTGAAGAAATTGCAAGAATATGTGCCACAACAAGCGTTATGTTAGCTGTCCATCTTTCATTGTTTTCAGTTCCTGTTTATAAATTTGGTTCACAATTTATCAGAGACAAATACGTAAAAGAACTTGCTACTGGAAAATTAATGGGGGCATTTTGTTTGTCTGAACCTGGCAATGGTTCAGATGCTGCAGCAATGCTTACAAGGGCAGATGATAAAGGTGAATATTTTATTTTAAATGGAACTAAAGCCTGGATTACAAACGGATCATATGCCGATTTGTATTTAGTTTTTGCACAAACAAATGCAGAACTAAAACACAAGGGAATAACTGCTTTTATTGTTGAAAAAAATATGCCTGGGGTTTCTTTTGGAAAACTTGAGGACAAGCTAGGCATCCGTGCCAGTGCAACCTGCCAGGTAATCCTAGATAAGGTTAAAGTACCAAAAGAAAATATACTAGGAAATATCGGGGATGGATTTAAAATAGCAATGATGATACTTGATAGTGGAAGAATTGGAATAGCTGCACAAGCCATTGGAATTGCCCAGGCTAGTTATGATTTAGCATCATCCTATGCAAAAACAAGAGAAGCATTTAATAAAAGACTGCTTGATTTTCAGGCAATTCGTTTTATGCTTGCAGAAATAGCCTGTGAAATTGAAGCTGGAAGATTATTAACATATCAAGCCGCAAACCTGTATGATAATAGCTTAAAATTTACAAGACAATCCGCAGAGGCAAAACTGTTTTGTAGTGAATTGTCTACCAAAGCTGCAAACAAAGCAGTTCAAATACTTGGTAGTTATGGATACACTACAGAATATGATGCGGAACG
>JAHFBD010000066.1:5063-10058 GCA_023250175.1 Candidatus Melainabacteria bacterium | reverse complement strand
AAGTCTAATTGAGCATAAGCAAAGCTTGTGCAAGATGTTATCTCATCATGTGCTTTTTTGAACGGTATTAAATTCCTTGAATCATAGTTTTCATTCCAATAGTTACCAAAAATAAATGCTCTATGAGCATGTTGATTGATATCAACAGCAGCTTTTTTTGCATGTACTCTTTCAAACTCTAGTAAGTCTCTTTCTATAGGTTGGCTTTCGCGATAAAAAAGTTTTTTTAATCGTCCTAATGGAGGATAGAATTTAGAGCCTTCATAAAAGGTACTATCAACAGGAATAGCTTTATCCATACCGCCTAATACAGAAGATTGTGTGATGTTTATTATGTCCCAGTATTTTGTATACTCAGAATAGTTTTTATTAAACTCGTTTAAACGTTCATAAGGTTTTAATAAAAATAAACTTGCCAGTTCATCAGGTACTAATAATGCCATTTCTTTAGAATCATTATGAAAATGATCATTAAGCACAACTAAAGCATATCTTTTATTGTCAATAAGCATTTTAGGATTTCTAACTATTATTGCCCCTCTAAAAAATCCAAAGATTGTTTCTTTTAAATCCTTTTCACTTGCAGCAATTAAGTTTCTATAACTATTCTGTACTTTTTCAAAGGGGGATTTATCATTTTGTGAACTTGAGAAGCTATTGTTTAAATAGTCCTCAGGAAAGGTATTTGAATGTATACCTTTAATAACTATTCCAGGACCAGGAAAACTATTTATTGTTAATCCATAATCTAATGGTGAATAAGTAATATAATTTTTAGCCTTGTTTATTTGCCTGACAAATTTTTCAAACATTGAATATTCAGATATACCATCTCTTTTAGTAGCAAGTGCAAAATAATTAAATCCAGTAAATAAATCATTTAATTTATCCCATAAGTGTAAAACTTCTTCAAAAGCCAGTTTGTAATTAAATATGTCTGAGCGAGGTACTGGTAACCCATCATGCTGTATACAATCTTCAAGTTTTTTTTGAAACTGTTTAAAAGTGTCTTCATCAACATTTGAATATACGAGAGCTATCATGCAAGCTCTTTGTAACCGCCAGTCTTCTAGCTCGGTATCAAATTGTAGTGAGTCTAAGAGTCCGCATTTTGCTATTAAAGTAGTGAACTCATTAACAGCATCATTAAATGACAGTTCATCTACTTGCTTTTTTAAGAGTGTTCCTATGACACTTGTTTTGGGGTCATGTGTTGTACAAAAAAGAGTATTAAGTAAAATATGTTTTTTTATAAGCAAATCAATAGCACTATTATCAGAGGATGATTCATTGGGAAAGAGAAATTCAGCTACATTATGCTCAATTGCTTTTGCTGTTTCTTTTAAAGAAAAGATTTTCTCTTTTTTCTTATCTTTTAAATCTTGCTTTAAAACTTGTGGGGTTGTTAGATGATTTGTAATTAGTTTAAGCTTATGTGCTATTCCAATTGTTTCAAACATAAAAGCTTTCTATTTAGATATATAGTTTTCTATTGGGCAATAGCCAGGTCTTGGATCTCTACATGGTCTTTCTTTTGGGCTAGGAGCTGGTATTGGCTTTGGAGTCGCTGGTTTTGTAGGTGCTTTAGTAGGTTTAGAAGGTGCTGGCTTGGGTGGGGCCGCTGGAGCTGCAGAGATATATGAGATCTTCATTTGTACTATCCTTTATTAAACTTTTTTAAAGTAGTTTATATTATATATTATTAAAATGCTATTATAAAACGATGCCTATACTAGTTCAAAAATTTGGTGGGACTTCAGTTCGTGATGCGGTTTGTATAAGACGAGTTGCAAAAATTGCAATAGATGCTCAAAAAAATGGTTATGAAGTTGTGGTGGTTGTCTCAGCAATGGGTGATACTACTGATAAGTTAATTGAGCTAGCTCGTGAAGTGACGAATAAACCCGATCCCAGAGAGTATGACCTTTTGCTTTCAACAGGTGAGCAAATTAGTATTCCTTTAGTTGCAATGGCAATACATTCTTTAGGTGCCAAAGCTATTTCACAAACAGGACTACAAGTTGGTATTTTAACAGAAGACAGACATGGTAAAGCAAGAATTACCGAGGTTAAAACTGAGAAGATAAAAAAATGTTTGTCCAGTGGAAATATTGTAGTTGTTGCAGGATTTCAAGGAATTAGTGAAATAACTGGTGAAATAACTACTTTGGGACGAGGAGGCTCTGATACTACAGCAATGGCTCTTGCAGTAGCTCTTGGAGCAGAGCGTTGCGATATTTATACAGATGTTGAAGGAGTATTTACAACAGATCCTGCAATTGTTAGAGATGCTTCAAAATTAAAAAAGATTTCATATGAAGAGATGCTTGAATTAGCAAGTTTAGGAGCACAGGTATTACATCCGCGTTCTGTTGAAATTGCTAAAAATTTTAATATGCCTTTGCGTGTTAGGAGTAGCTTTAAACCTCAGGATGAGGGTACACTAGTACAAGGAGTAGATGAAATGGAGTTAAGTAATCCAGTGAGCGGAGTAGCATTAGATGAATCACAAGCAAGAATAGCAATTATGGGGGTACCAGATAAACCAGGAATTGCAGCAATTGTTTTTAACTCTCTTGCTAAAAAGAATATAAGTGTGGATATGATTGTTCAATCTACAAGCCATGATGGAGTAAATGAGATAGCTTTTACTGTTGATAAGGATACTATTGATGATGCTGTTCCAATTACTCAAGAGATTGCAAAAGAAATTGGTGCTAACAAAGTTACTACAGAGACAAGTATAGCCAAGGTTTCTATCGTCGGAGCTGGCATGATTGGAAGACCTGGTATTGCAGGAACCATGTTTAAAGCATTGGCTGATTCAGGAGTAAATATTCATATGATTTCAACAAGTGAAATCAAAGTAAGCTGTGTTATTGATGCAAAAGATGGTGAAAAAGCAGTAAAAGCTATTCACAAAGTTTTTGAATTAGAAAAATTAGCTAAAGAAACACAAAAAGTTTAAATTATTACTTATAAATAAGTACCCCACTAGTTATGAATATAATGGGGTACCTTAAAGTTACCGACTAATTCGATCTAACAATGAACCAAATGGCGATATTATTGGGTTTGTTGTAACGCTGTGGAAAAAATCACCAAGCTGATTTCGTCCTGGTTGTATTACTACTCCACCAGTACCATTACGATAAATTTGAGTATTACCAGCAGCTCCACCACTTAGCTGATTCTGAATAATTCTGCTTGCGGTATCACCTGCAGCAGCACCAGCTCTTACCAGAGGAGGTTGAGGCGGTGGTTGTGGTACTGGTTGTCCTACTATTGGTTGTGTCATATATTTACCCCTTTCATCTTCATACTTTAGTTCTTATCTAAGATATAAAAAGCTTAGATTAATAGCTAATTGATAAAACTAAGTTAAAAAAACATTTATTTTATATACTTGACACTTAGTCTATTTTTAATATTCTGTTTCGTTAGTTGTACTAGTAGATATTTTCTTAGCTTCTAATATTTCATCTTCTTGGCTCATGTTAGGTCTTTCGATTTTCACCTCTAAGATTTTGTTTAAAATCCTTCCAATCGTTTTACCTTCTTTAATACCCATTGAAATTAAATCTTGCCCTGTAATGTTGAGCTTAATATGTGATGTGTTTAGAATGTAGTCATCTATTAATGATAAAAGTATTTTATTGCTTGAAAATAATAATTTTGTGATTAGTATGCTTTCCATAGCAAGTTCTTTTAGCTCTTTATAAATGGTAACAGAGTTAATTTCTTTGTTGGCTAATATCAAAGTGCTTAAATCTTTATGTGCACTTAGTCCATTATTAATTATTTTAATTTCTTCTCCTGTAAGTTGTAGGTTTTTTAATGTTTCTTCTTGTGTCTCTTTATCTAAATCTTTTATTATAAATGCAATATATATGAGCCATTGCTTTATCGAGTTTGTTTCAGATGTATTAATGAGAGTTGTTGTATGACAAGGTTCTAGCTTTGTTGAGATCATTCTATAAATCCCGAATTGAAAGAAATCTTTAAGTACTTGACTAATGTTTAGTAAGTTAAATAAATACCGGATTTCTATTTTAACTCTGTCACCACGAATCTTTTTAATTAAATTATCAAATCGTCTTGAATCAATTGCTTGATCTAGAAGCTGTTTTGTATGAGCTTCTATTTCAAACCCAAGCTTGGCGCCAAATCTTACTGCTCTTATGATCCTCGTAGGATCGTCAATAAAACTTAAATCATGCAGTATTTTAATTTTTTTGTTTTTGAGATCAGGTAAGCCGTTAAATAGATCGACTATCTCTCCAAAACTTTCTGGTAGTAAAGAAACTGCTAAGGCATTAATTGTAAAATCACGACGATATAAATCTTTTTGTAAATCTGAAACATTGACTTTTGGCAGTGCTGCTGGGTATTCGTAAACCTCTTCTCGTGTTGAAGCTAAATCAACAGGTATTTTTTTTCCATTTATAGTAAATATTACTTTTGCTGTATGGAAACGGTCATGCTTTGCACTGAGTTCACAGTTTGGAAATTTGTTTACTAAAGCAGTTGCTAGTTTTGATGCATTTGCTTCAACGACAATATCCATATCTAAATTATTAAACCTTAGCAGGATATCCCTAACCATTCCACCGACAAGATAGGCTTTTAGATTTTCTTCTTTAGCGACTTTACCAATATCTATAAGTAATGAAAAATGCTCTTTATCTATTTTTTCTAGTTTATCTTTTATATTTTCAGACATGTATAAAACGATATTATAATGCTAAAGAATAAATAATATAAATTATTCGGGTATACCGTAATGATTAACATAGTTTAATCTAAAAAAGGAACTATCTAATAGAGTGAGATTTATCCAATTCATTTGGTAAGCCGAACGGTCTATGCAAAGGTGGCTCTGAGGGGCAACATCACCGCAAGAGCCACTAGGAATAAGAAATTAAAAACCCCGCTGGGTTGCGGGGTTTGGGGTTGGGTAACTTGTGTGTGATTATATGTTACATCATTGTGATT
>JAHFBD010000066.1:0-5053 GCA_023250175.1 Candidatus Melainabacteria bacterium | reverse complement strand
TTAAGGTAAAGTAATTAACGTGCCCTAAAGTTATTTATTTGTGTCTAATTTTTAAAAGGGATAAGTCTATTGCTTTATTTGTAATTGTTTTTGTCTGCTTCCTTGTGGTTGTTTTTGTCCTTGCTTATTTTGCTGTTTTTGTTCAGGCTTTTGGGTTCCTTGTGTAGGCTTTTGTTTTTTATTTAAATCAGCTAAGAGTGTTTTTAAATTTTCATAAGTAAATTGTTGAGATAGTAGTTTACCTATAAACTCTTTATTCTCTTTTAAATCTGGTCTGCCTATATCATCAAGTGCTCTGAATAGCATATCTTTCTTAGCTTGTGGGCTTACAGCCTGTAAAAGCACCTGAATCATTTTTGAATAAGTCGTTGCTTCTTTTTGATTGAGATAGTTATAAATATCATTAGGCTTTTCCATTGGTGTGCCAAATACTGTTTCATATGCTTTAGCTGCTGCTTTTTCAAATGCTTGTTTATCATCCTTTATGTTATATACAAAGGTGAAATTAATTCCTTCTAAAACGCTTCCGTATTTCTCTTTGAACTCTGTAAATTGTGTAACTAGCTCTGTAAATGTTTTGGGTTTTGAATCTGTCCATTTTTCTAATATTTCTTTACTGTTATTTCCTTCTCCAAGAGCTAGTAGTGCTCTTACAACAACGAGTCTTTGTTCTTTATATAGTAATTGAGATTTAAGCTCACTCTCGCTTAACTCATTATATCTAAGGCTTTTTTCACCTTTGGTCAACTCTCTCCCTAGAACATTATATGCAGTGCTGTGTTCTTTTTTTCTTAGCTCTACATGTTCTTCTTTGCTATCAGCTTCATCGGTTTCATCATCTGTTGATTCTTCAGTTTGTTCTTCTTCATTATTATCGATAGGTTCTTCTGTTTCTTCTTGGTTAGGAGTTTCATCAACTTCAAAAGCACGTTGTTCAAGAGTCTTTTCTGTTTCATCTTGTTCTTGAGCAAACAAGTTATTGTTAAAGGTCAGAGCTGTACACATAATACCAACAGCAAGTTTTATTATAAGTGGTTTCTTTAGTGTAAGAATCATTAATTAATTCCTAAATTTCAATGTCTGGCTTTTATTGTTTATGGCTTTGAATTACCTGAAGAGTTTGTGCTTCCAAGTAGTATTTAGGGAATTAAACGGGATTCATCTAATAGTTGCCCCTATGGGTACCTAATATTCTTTTAAGAAATAGATATGTAACCCTTGGGGGCAACCCTTTTTTGATAATAAATAAATTAAATGATGTAGAGAGGCAAAATAAAATTTAGTTCTCTAATGTGTTTTTTTAGGCTGCAAAGTAATCTTTTAAGTTATCACAGGCACCTGGTTGACGGAGTTTTTTTAATGCTCTAAATTCCAGCTGTCTAACTCTTTCTCTTGTAACACCAAGAACTTTTCCAACTTCTTCTAGTGTTCTTTCTTTTCCACAATCAAGTCCAAAACGCAATCTAATAACAGCTGCTTCTTTTAATGTTAAACACTTAAGAGCTTTATTAATGTCCTTTCCAAGGAGTAACTCATTTATAGAGCACTCCGGAGATACATCATTATCAGTGATAAAGTCTTCCAGGTCTCCTTCTTCTTCTGAGCTTACTGGTGAGTGAAGTGAGATAGGCAATTCCATTACTTGAAGGATATCCTTTACCTTGTTTACATCTAGATTAATTTCAAAGGCAATATCTTCATTAGTAGGCTTGTGTCCCAACTTTTCACTGAGTCTTTTAATAGCTTTTTTCAGCTTACTTATTAACTCAACCATATGTACCGGGAGCCTTATTGTTCTGGATTTATCTGAGAGAGCTCTTGTAATACCTTGTCGGATCCACCATGTTGCATATGTAGAAAATTTGTATCCTCTCTCAGGATCGAATTTGTCAACAGCCTTCATTAGCCCAAGATTTCCCTCTTGTATCAAATCTAAGAAAGACATTCCTCGATTTAAATACTTTTTAGCTATTGATACTACTAAACGAAGATTATGCCTAACTAACTCTTGCTTTGCTTGGGGATCTCCTTTTTGTGTTTTTCTTGCAAGTTCTGTTTCCTTTTTTTGATCAAGAACTTTTAATTTTCCAATTTCTCTCAAATAGATTTTAACCAAATCATCAGTGAGCGGTATTTCTTCTGCAGCTACTTTATCTTCTATTTCCATATCAACACTTATCTCATCACTAAAATCAAAGCAAGTATCAGATTCTTTAATAGTGCTGGTAAATTCTTTTTTATTTTCAATAGTCATAATTTAATCTCCATGTCGTTCTAG
Organism: Candidatus Melainabacteria bacterium; assembly: GCA_023250175.1. GTDB lineage: Bacteria > Cyanobacteriota > Vampirovibrionia > 2-02-FULL-35-15 > 2-02-FULL-35-15 > JAHFBD01. The sequence goes on along the minus strand of JAHFBD010000066.1, from coordinate 2,775 downwards.
GACTCTATATTGTATAAAAAGAGGTTAAGGAAGAAAAATTGATAGCTTGACATATAAATTCCTCTTAACGTTAAAAAAAGTTAACAAATGGTTAAAAGCAACTATGTTTTAGCGCATTCTTATTTAAAAAACCAGACTTTTCTTTTCTTTTGGATCTTATCTTTGTCTTCCAAGTCAGGGTTGTGATTATCTCTTAACTTTTCAGATGTTGATTGTTTAATTAATTGATTCAATAAAGCATCTTTATAGTTAGCTTCTTTTGACTTTAAATCAACTTGTTCTTGTAATTCTTTTATTATAATTTCAAATTCTTCAACTTGTTTTTTTAAATTATCTCTCTCAGCGGCTAATTCCTGCTCATTTTGTCGGAATCTGAATTTTTGATCCAGGATTTCTTGGCGTAAGTCTTCTTGAGCTATTGTTAATTCAGAAATTTGTTGCTGAAAGTTTTGACACACATTAAGATTTTCTTGTTCTATTTGTTCTATTCTGCTTTCATATTCTCTATTTTCTTTAGTTAGCTTTATAAAATTTTCTTTATATTCTTCCGTTTCTTTCTTTGACTCTATTTGAAAAGTACTTAGTTCTTGCTCTAATTTCTTTAAGGTTTCTCTTGTGCTTTGTAACTCATGGATTAGGTTTCTATTTGTATCTCGAGCCTGAGCGATTTCTGATTTCAGTCTTTCACCTTTTGTGGATATATTTTCTAGTTTAACTTTTAATTCTTCTGTCTCATTTGCTTTATTTACATAGCCTTCCATTAAAGCTTTAAATTCTGGTCTGACATCGCTATCTAACTTCCCAAGTAATGTTGCTAGTTGAGTTTGAATTTCGCTTACCACTGAACCAAGATCAGTAATTGATGTTATTGGAATAACATTACTTTTTGTAGATAGCTTAAACTCACCTTTGTTAATAGGTGTGCTTATAACTTCATCAGTTATTGGGTTCTTATCTTTGTTCACATGTTAACAGATTAAAGATAATTGAATTAGTTCCTTAATTCTATACGATAGAATGTTATTTGTATGAAATATAAAATCAAATATCAGCTTAGATGGTTAATGATTTTATTTTTATTAAGTTTGGTCTATTTTAGTAGTCTTATACTGCTTAAGCTTCCTTTTTTTACAATTGATTTTGAGTTAAAGAGTCTAAAAAGTGGTATTGGAGAGATGTTAATAAGTTTATTACCTCGATTTAACGTTGAATTTCATGCATATAACTTACAAATGGTGGTTAGTTGGTTTTGTGGGGTAATATTTGGCCCCAGATTTGGCTGTATTACGCTTTGTATTTATATTTTATTAGGACTTATAGGTTTTCCTGTATTTTCTGGTGGGGGCGGACTTTCTTATATAAAGGAACCAACTTTTGGGTATTTAATTTCTTTACCTATAAGTGTTTTTTTAGCAGGATATTTATTTGAGAAGAATAGTAAGTTGCTGGCAGTTATTATTCCTGTAATTGTTACACATTTATGCGGGATTATATATCTTGTTTTATTTAAGAGAGATTGGTTAAGCATTACCTGGCATTTGTCATTTAGCATGGTTAGCTATGACTTGATTTTTATTCTTCTCCTTATACCTTTTATGCCAGTTATTGTGTTTTTCTATAGGGAAATATTTATTCAAGAAGTTCCTGTTAGCGGCTCAGTTATTTAAGATGTGATGAAGATTAGTGAAAAAATTAGTGGGAAAATAATAAAAATAGTTGCTAACTTTTATTATGTTCAGGATATTAAGACTAGTATAACTTGGGAGTGTTTTGCACGAGCACGATTATTGAAAGAGGGTAAGCACTTACTTGTTGGTGATTTAGTAGAAATAGAGTGTACATCGGCAGTACAGGGTGTAATTGTTGATAGTTATGATAGAAGGAATAAAATTACTAAACCGCCAATAGCCAACCTGGATCAAGCACTAATAGTTTTCTCTACAAAAAATCCAGATTTTGATTTCTATAACCTTGATCGTTATTTGTCATTTGTTCGATATGAATTACAGAAAGAAGAAATTGCTATATGCATAAATAAAATAGACCTGCAAGAAATGAATATAGATGAAGTTTATAAAAATAGTGGTTATAAAATTTTTTATGTTTCCGCACTAAATAAAAATGGGCTGGATGATTTAGGGAGATGGCTGCAAAACAATACTACGGTATTAACGGGTCCTTCTGGTGTTGGTAAATCCAGTTTGATTAAAGCCTTATCTCCTGAAAGTAATGTATTGATTGGGGATTTAAATGCAATTAATAGAGGAAAACATATTACAAGAAACGTACAACTTATACCAGTTAAGGTTGGTAATACTTTAGGTTTAGTTGCTGATACTCCAGGCTTTAGTCAGATTAGTTTTGCTGGAGCAGAGCCATATAAAACATTGTCTACGTTTAATGAATTTAATAATATAAATTGTGTTTATAGTAATTGTCTTCATAATGGTGAAGAAGGATGTATTTTTAATGAAGCCGATTCCTGTACAAGATTAGAAAGTTATCGCAAAATTTTGTCTGAGGTTACCTCAGAAATTAAATATGATACAAAAGAAGAGTCCAAAGCAAAATCAATGGGTGAAACTAGTCGGGGAAAAGAGAAATATTTGCCTAAAATAGACAGAAAATCAAGAGCCAAATCCAGAAGAAATGAAAAACAAAAACTTGGCTATGATGAAGAATTTAAAAATCAAAATTAGTTATTACGAAAAGAGCTCAAAATAACTAAAACCCTAGAAAACTAATGTTTAAGTTGTCAAGAGGTGTAATACAGTC
>JAHFBD010000255.1 GCA_023250175.1 Candidatus Melainabacteria bacterium | reverse complement strand
TCTGTCATTTATAATACATTACGATTTTACCGAGTTTTTATAATTTTGGGGATAAAATCTTACCTTATAAGTTGTTTACTTAGAAATATTACACTAGCTAGGTAGTAACTACCATTCAACTAGTTGCTTGGTTTAAATTCTGCATCAATTATGTCTTCATCAGAAGGTCCTGAAGATTTTTTTGCACCAACGGGCTCTTGCTCTTTATCATTTTCATTTGTAGAACTTGAGGGTTTTTGTTGGTCTGACTGAGCAGACTTCGTAGCTAATAAGTAAGCTGCTTCTTGTAAATCCTTTGTCAGTGACTTAATTTTACTTATATTTGCCTTATCTTTAATTGATTGCCTCAAGTCACCAAGCAATTGCTCCACTTTTGCTTTTTCAGTAGGATGCGGTGTATCTTTTAATTCTGACAATTGTCTTTCTACGCTATAAACAAGACTATCAGCTTTATTTCTTTCCTCAATCTCTTCTCGACGTTGCTGATCTTCACTAGAGTGAGATTCTGCGGCTTTAACCATCTTATCTATTTCATCTTTAGACAAATTAGTTGAAGCTGTAATTGTAATTTTTTGTTCTTTACTAGTTGCTTGATCTTTTGCCGTTACACTTAAAATTCCATTTGCATCAATATCAAAAGTTACTTCAACTTTAGGGATTCCACGTGGAGCAGGAGGTATTCCTTCTAAGTGAAACTCTCCTAATAGCTTGTTGTCTACAGCTATTGGTCTCTCTCCCTGATAGACTTTAATGTCAACTCTTGTTTGATTATCATCTGCCGTACTAAACACTTCTGATTTTCTAGTCGGAATAGTAGTGTTTCTATCTATTAATTTTGTAAACACCCCTCCAAGAGTTTCAATCCCAAGACTTAATGGAGTTACATCAAGGAGAACGACATCTTTCACTTCACCAGCTAAAACACCTGCTTGAATGGCAGCACCAACAGCTACCACTTCATCAGGATTGACACCTTGATTTGGTTCTTTCCCGGTCAACTCTTTAACAAGTTTTACCACTGCTGGGATTCTAGTAGAACCACCAACTAAAACTACTTCGTCAATTTGACCAGTAGTTATCTTTGCATCATCTAATGCTCTTTTTAATGGGCCTTTTACCCTTTCAAAAAGATTATGACAAAGATCCTCGAACTTTGCCCTTGTTAACTTCATCTCTAAATGTTTTGGTCCATTTTGATCTGCTGTTATAAATGGAAGACTTATTGTTGTTTCCATTAATGTTGAAAGTTCAATTTTTGCTTTTTCTGCAGCTTCTGTTAATCTCTGAAGTGCTTGCCTATCTTTTTTTAAATCAATCCCTTCAAGTTTTTGAAATTCTTCAGCAATCCAACCAACAACTGTATGATCAAAATCATCCCCACCTAATCTTGAATCTCCACTAGTCGCTTTTACTTCAAATACCCCATCACCAACTTCTAATATACTGACGTCAAAAGTCCCTCCACCTAAATCAAATACAAGAATTGTTTCATCTGCTTTTTTATCTAAACCATAGGCTAAGGCTGCTGCTGTCGGTTCATTAATTATTCGTAGAACATCTAACCCTGCAATAGTCCCGGCATCTTTAGTAGCCTGTCTTTGACTATCATTAAAGTATGCTGGTACAGTAATTACAGCACTTGTTACCTTTTCTCCAATATATTTTTCAGCATCTTCTTTTAATTTCCTCAGTATCATTGCAGAAATTTCTTGTGGTGTATATTCTTTATCCTCAACCTCTACTAAAACAGCATTATCCTTACCTTTTTTAGTTCTATATGTAAAGGATTTTCTTTCATGTTCAGTTTCATCATAAGTATGTCCCATAAACCTCTTAATACTTGATACTGTTTTTTCTGGATTTAGTTCTCTTTGTCTTTTTGCTATTTGACCAACTACACGTTCTCCTGTTTTTAAAAAAGCAGCAACTGAAGGAGTTGTTCTATTACCTTCCGAGTTTGGTATAACCGTGGGCTTACCACCTTCCATAACAGCTACAACAGAATTTGTTGTTCCCAAGTCAATTCCTACTACTTTTGCCATATACTCATAACTCCTTCTTCATTTAACTGTCTATTATAGTTATAAAATGAAAATATTGCTCCCCCCTATCTATTCATGTTGTTTTAATTTTTTTGATATATTTTTAGATATTATGTATTAAAAATGAAGCTATAAAATATCTTTATTATTTCTTTATTTTTAGTTTTGTTTATTGATACAGTCATGACTATTCACAAATAAAACAAGTAACTAAGAATAATTTTCAATTAATTAAATGATTGGATACTTTAGTTTATGCTTTTAGAGTTAAATACCAGGATTACTTGGTTACAACAAAAACTGTTAGAAATTGGTTATAGATAAATAATAGGAGATTTAAAATGTCATATACAATTGTCAGTGATGTATGTGAGGCTAAAGCAGATTGTATTCCAGTCTGTCCAGTAGATTGTATACATTGGATTAAGGATAAGCAATGGATGAATGCAAAAGGCACTGCATCAACCTATATAGATAATGAAACCTGCATTGATTGTGGAGCATGTTTAGCCGCTTGTCCTATTGAAGGGGCAATTATCGATGAATGGAAACCTGAACTACAAAAAGTCTAGAATATACAACTATTATCTAATAAGAGTAAATAAAGGTCCTTTTAACTAAAAGGGGCCTTTTTTAATTTATTTGTAATTATTTTGTAATTCATAAACTTGTTATAAAGTTCTAATATTTGGGGATATGATTTGTACCATGAAACAGTCACTTAAATTATTAAAAGTAGAATCATCAGGATTAGAAGAGTTAAACAATCTACATATACACAATAAAACTGAAGAAGAACTTTTACATGAATTTCAAAACATTACTGATTTAAGTGCAAAAATATCATATTTAAAAAAATTTTTAGAAAAAGATCCTACTGGCTTTGAAGAAATAAAGAGACAATTGGCAAATCTAGTTAAAGGAAGTGAGCCAGAGTTTGCTTGTAAGCTAGTGTTATCTGCTTGTAAATCTACATACTTAGAATCTATTAATTATTTAGCATTTGCAGAAATAGCTATTGAAAATAAAGCATGGTTAATTGCCAAAGAAGCATTAGAAGTTGCAACCTGGTTACTAGCAGAGACTGAACAAAGTAACACAAAAAAAAGAA
>JAHFBD010000254.1 GCA_023250175.1 Candidatus Melainabacteria bacterium | reverse complement strand
AGTAACCAAAGATTTAGAAGCAATGCTTCTAGAGCATTATATATTAGTCTTAAAAGTGGGAGCTTTACAAGGCCTATACATGATTGGGAAAGAACTATTTTACATATCGCTCCAATAGAATTACGCCTACCATTTTTTGATAGAAGGATAGTTGAATTTGTTTTTAGTATTCCTCAAAAAGAACTGATCCACAACAACAGACCAAAAGATCTTTTGCGAACAAGCCTTCGTTACTGTCTTCCTCAAAAAATTAATAATCGTAATGAGAAGCAACCAATTGCAACTACTTATATACATCAACAATTAACAGAAAATAACCAGACAAACATAATAGATCTTCTAAATTCATCCCATTTAGAGAAACTGGGACTTATTGACGGAAAAATTGCTCAGGCAGAATATAATGCATTCTGTTCTAAATATACCAATAACCTAACTAAATCCAGGTTTACTTTGTCCAAATTATACCTTTTACTTTTTCTTGAATCTTGGTTGAGAGCAATGGAGAGTAAATAAGACTCATATACAATATCATTACTAGATCTGTTAAAATAATAGCGTTTTACCCTAATTGTAGCTAGAAAGGGAGGTTTAAAATGAAAAAAGATAAACAGGGAAGAAAAAATCCAGAATCTATTCATTCTAAAAAGCAAAAAAAGAAACCTTATAAAAGCCCAACAATAATATCTTATGGCAAGGTTTCTGAATTAACTCAAGGGCGTTCTCCTATGAAAAGCGAGCCTCCTGGAACTTATCAAAGTTAAGGCTTCTTATGTACAAGGTATATGGGTTTATAATATCTACACCAATAGAGGTTGGTTTAAATCCTAGTTCTACAATAGACAAAGCCGACATCACAATTAAATCATCTGAAACAAAATTATATTGTGAAAATGAAATAAGTTGGTATCATTCCTGGAAAGAAGGTTCAAACAGTACAAAAGATTCTCTTTCTGCAGGAAAAAGAAAAGATCAATGGTATATTTTATACTTTCACTTTGAGAAAATTACTTTTGCAATTAACCCTAATGGCTCAGAAATTTTCTATCATCTTCAAGATCCCAAGACCAAATCTACACTAAAGCATTTGATTTTAAATCATGTAATTCCTTTAGTCATCAATCACAAGGGTATAGAAGTCTTACATGCAAGCAGCATTTTAATCTCAAATGGAGCAATTCTTTTTGTTGGGGGAAGTGGTTATGGTAAATCTACAATTGCTACAGGTCTAATAAAAAATGGATTTGGAGTAATCTCAGATGATGCCACACCTATTTTTTTCAAGAACAACCAGTTTTTCATAAAAAATGGACCACCTGAAATGAATCTTTGGCCTCATGCTAGAAATCTACTTAATCTTAATAAGCAAAAAGTAAATAATCCCAGAAAAGAACTAATCCAATTAAGAAAAAATCAGCATGTTACAGGATCTTTTCCATTCGTTCAAATTTATCTTTTAAAACCACAAGAGGAAAATACCGAAATATCTATAGAATCCTTATCAAAAAAAGAAACTCTATTAGAACTACTAAAATCAACTCTAAGACTAGATATTACAAATAAAAACATGCTACAGAATCAGCTTACAACCTTAAAAAAAATAGTGGATATAATACCCACTAAAGCACTAACCTACAAAAAAAATATTCCAGACATAAATAAACTTTGTTCAGCAATAGTTTCCGATATTAAGAATCAAGAGTTAAATAAAATTGCAATATAACCATGAAAATCCAAATTAAAAAAGAGATTTCAAGCCTACTAACCTCCCCACAAGAGTTAAAACAACTACAAAAAGAGTTCAAAAACAAACAATGTATTTTTATACCAAGATTTATAGAATCTAAATTTTTAAAGCTAATTCAAAAAGAAATTGAAACTTCCAAATTTACTCGAAGGATTCATAAGAACATTGGGGAAGAACTAGTACTAAAGAACAAAAATATAATTGGATTATTACATTTCTTATTAAATGATCAGGAATTATTTAATACTGTTCAAGAAGTATCAAACTGCCCTAAAATTGCAAACATAAGAGGAAGGGTTTATCGATTCACTTCAAACCATGGTGATTTTGATTCCTGGCATAACGATTTGGTTGATAAACGCTTAATTGCACTAAGCATTAATTTAAGTAGTGAAAGCTATTCTGGCGGTATCCTTCAAATAAGAGACAGATACTCAAAACAAATTTTACATGAGGTAGCTAATACTGGATTTGGAGATGCAATTATTTTCAATCTTGCTCCTCACTTACAGCACCGTGTTACTAGTGTAACAGGCACTGCCGCCAAAACAGCTTTTGCTGGCTGGTTCCGTTCAAAGCCTAGCTATGAGTCTTATTTCAAGAAAAAACTCCTACAAAAATCCACAAAAAGACTTCATAGATTTAACATCCAAAGCAATGCAACACCAGTCTTAAACGAAAAAGTAAAAATTAATAAATTTATTATTAGCAGAAAACGTGATGAGAATACTGTTCTTATTAACACAAATACCGGTCTTTATCTGGGATTAAATCCTATAGGGAGCAAAATATGGGAAATGATTGGGGAGAAAAGAGATTTGAAAGAGATTTTTTATATCTTAAAAAGAGAATATGATGTTACCCCAGCAATCTTAGAAAGAGATCTTCTACAACAAGTCCAAGAATTAAAATCTGCAAACATTTTAATAAATTAATGCACTCAACTTCAAATATAAATAATATCTTACTAAAACTATCTCCAGAAGCAGAGTTACTTTTATTTTGCATTAGTCCCTTTGATGCACTTAAAGATCCCATAAAGCTACAAGCCATTACTAAACAAAACATTAACTGGAATTATTTACTAAATATTGCTAATGCAAACAAAGTTTTGCCTTTATTGTATTTTCAAATAACTGCTAACTGCCCAGAACTAATTCCTACAACATATTTAAACACTCTTAAAAACTACTGTCTTAAAAATAGTAAAAAAAACTTGTTTTTAAGTCAAGAGACTTTAAAACTGTTAGCACTTTTCAAAACCAACAATATCTCTGCCATTCCCATTAAAGGACCAGTAATGACTTCATACCTTTACCAAAATCTTTCTCTAAGAGAGTTTAATGATCTTGATTTTTTAGTACAAGAAACTGATTTGTCTCTAATAAAAAAACTACTTACTTCTCAAGGATA
>JAHFBD010000065.1 GCA_023250175.1 Candidatus Melainabacteria bacterium | reverse complement strand
CCTATCCTTATTCTGCCCAATTAGGGGGTTTACTCTGTACAAACTGTTCAAAAACAGTAGATTACAAAGCAGTAAGCCACAATATATTAGAAGTATTACAATCTTTAGAAAACCAAAAGAATGAAGAAATTAATAAAGAAGATATTCGACCTACACTAAATCTTCTTCGTGAGCATATAGATTTAAGAGCAAAAAATACTATTAAGTCCTTTGAACTACTACTATCACTATAGAACTATGCCGCAACAAGTCCTTGCAAAGTATCTATATACTCTGAATTAAAATGCTCGCTACAATCACTGTGATGAGCACCTTTTAAAAGAATTAATTTTTTATCTTTTGTCAGTGCTTCATTATATAGCTCCTCACTTTGTTTAAAAGGAATTACCCCATCATCTGTTCCATGTGCAATTAAAATCTTAATTTTTGGATCGATTTCTTTAATTGATTTTTTAGAATCAAACTCATTCTTGCTCAAAGCTGTTAATATCCTTGCTAATGTATCAGGAAATACTGTTGACAAGTGACTTTGTGCAACATCATGAATTGAGGTAAATGAAGACTGAATTATTATTGAGTGTAAAGGCTTCTTTTCTTGTGTTATTTTTTTAGCGAGCTCAATTGCTACGGCTCCACCTAATGAATGTCCATATAGTGAAATATCTTCACCCTTATATCCTCTCTTTTCTATCAAATAATCGTACATTGCTTTCGCATCAGTTACTATACTATCTCGCGAAATCTCACCTGTATTTAATGTACTTTTACCAAACCCTCTATAATCAGCAATTAAAACATTAACTGGTATTTTCTTTTGAATTGCTACTATATCTTTTAAACAATGACTAATGTTATTAGCTCTGCCATGTAAAAAGATTACAGTCTTTTTCGTCGGGGTTGGGCTTGGCACATAATATCCAAAGAGTTTTTCACCATCATTAGTACTTATAGTTACTTCTTCATGTTGTAAAATGCCTTCTTCTTTAGGGGTAGTTTTAAGTTCTGCAGGAGGGTTATAAATAGCTTTATTATTTAAAGTATCCACTACATCAAACTCAACACCACAAAATTTCCCAAACAATGCAAGAGCTGCACCACAAGGAGCTAAAATTGAACCAATTAGTGTAGCAATTTTATTCTTTTTAAAAACCCCAAATAACCAACTTAAACCACCAATTAAACATGAAGCAATGCCAGCATATGTACCATATGATGTTTTTTGAAATATATTTGCATTGCTTTTATTCAACCACTCTTTAACTTCCTTTTTTATAGTGGCCTTGCCAGAAGGAGATTTTGTATATCCAACAGGTAGGTGAAATAAACCAACTTCTGCAGTGCTAAGCATAAAATCCTTAATTTAATTATCTATTAAGTATATATTAACCTATTCTTAAATCTAGTTTCAAGAGGCTTTATTTATTAACCTTTTAACCTTTTCCTCATTAGTTCCTATTATAGATAGGACTTTTCTCTTTTGGTTATGTCCTTTTACTATTTCAACGCTTGATTTAGAAACAGCAAGATTACTTGCAATAAACTTAATTAACTCTTCATTTGCAGCATTGTCAACAGGAGGAGCTTTTAATTTAATTTTTAAAGAACTAGCATAAATCCCTATGATTTCTGTTCTAGAAGATCGGGGGATTACATAAATATTTAAAGTTAATTTACCATTATTCTCTTTAAACCAATTCATGAGACATTCACAATTGCCTAAATTTATATACTTGATTTCTAATTAATTCTTTAGGTATTATTGCATATACTTCACCAAAGAAGCCACTAGCCTGATTACACCCAGCGTGTATTCTCCCTTCTAATTTATTACTCCTAATAAAATCCAGTAATTCATTTAATATAGGATTCTTTGCTAAGGTTTTTCCATTTTCAACCTCATCAAATGTTATTGATTCAGTTGGGTCGACTTCTGTAGCTGCTGCATGATAAGGCAAATCTATCAAATGTATTTTCAAAGACTTACTCTGGTCATATTTTTCATTATATTCAAAGTCTTTTAAATAATTTTCAACAATCTTTTCTATTTTATCTGGCAATTGCTGCTTTGCTTTTTCTACTAACTGCTTAAGCTCATGTTGCTGCTTCCTTTCCAACTTCCTGAGCTTATCTTGTTCAGTTCTCCAATTTGTCACTGTTTTTGCTACTGCTTGTGTAATTACATCTACTATATTACTCATAATACCCTCCTTTTCATACACCATAAGAAAAACCCCCGAGAACTTAAAATACATTCTCGGGGGGTCACAACTTCTTATAGATTTAAACTACAACCTTACTAAAGAAAAGCTACCCCGAACCATATTGGGTACACATACTTTCAAAGCAATTTGACTTTTTAACGAAATACGCCATCACTTTCATATAATAGCATATACATATCAGCAGATCAAGACGGAAAAGGCTTGCTTTAAAATTTAATTATTTAGCACTTTTGTCTTTAACTTGTTCTTCTGGAGAGACTTCTTCAGCTACAGAATCACCAGATATACCTTTTGTTCTAATAACATTAGCCCCAAGAGATGCTAACTTTTGGTCCATATTTTCATATCCACGATCTATATGCAATAAACCAGTTACTTCTGTTTTGCCCTCAGCTATTAAACCTGCAATAACTAAACTTGCACCACCTCTAATATCACGAGCAACTATTTTTGTACCACTTAACTTCCTAACCCCATTTATTACAGCAACATTATTATTAACCTTAATATCAGCACCCATTCTGACTAACTCATTAACATTTGCAAAACGCTCTTCATAAATGGTTTCTTTTATTGTGCTTGTACCACTTGCAACTGAAAGTGGTACAGTAATTAAAGCTTGTACATCAGTAGGAAACCCAGGATACCATCCTGTACTAATAGTTACTGCATTAAGTCTTTTTCTATTCTCTTTAATTTTTAAAGTATAAGGATCTATTATCTCAATCTGCGCTCCGGCTTCTTGTACTTTGCTTAAGGTTGCTTGGATATGCTCTATATTAGCATTTCTTAAAACAACATCTCCGCCAGTTACAATTCCCGCCATTAAATAAGTGCTTGCTTCCAAACGATCTGGAATAGCTGTATATTCCGTAGAATGTAAGTCTTTTTGTTGAATTCCTTTTATTGTAATTTGATGTGTGCCTGCTCCTTGAATTTTTGCACCCATCGAGATTAAAAAATTTGCAAGATCAATTATTTCAGGATCACATGCTGCATTTTCAATGATTGTTTCACCATCAGCTAAAACACTTGCAAGCATAATGTTTTCAGTAGCACCATTACTTGGCAAGTCAAGATAAACCCTTGTACCTATAAGTTTTTGTGCATTAGCAATCATATATCCTTGATCAAAAATTATTTCTGCACCTAATGCTTTTAATCCTTTTTCATGTAAATCAAGCCTTCGTGCTCCTATTTGACAACCACCGGGTAGTGCTACTTTTGCTTCTTTGAATCTACCAACTAAAGCACCCAATACATTAAAAGATGCTCTTAGTCTATTTACAAGCTCCATAGGTGCAAATGAACCAGAAATTTCCAAGCTATCAATTTCTAAAGTGCTGTTTTTAAACTTGACTTTTGCTCCTAAGAACTCTAAAACTTCTAGCATGCTATAAACATCTGCTAAATTAGGTACATTTTTAATACAAACAGGTCCAGGAAAAAGTAATGCTGCAGCCATCTGTTTTAAAACTGCATTTTTAGCGCCTGAAACGATTAGCTCGCCAGATAGCTTATTTCCACCAGTTATGACTAATTTATCTTCCATTCTTGATTATTTCTTTCTAATTTAATACAAATAGGCATTGTAGCATTTATTCTTTTTTATTTTAACTAATTCCCAGATTCTTTATACCCCAATTTATAATAGTTTTATAAAGCCATGGCATTTAAAGACCTTAGAACATTCTTAAATAAACTGGAAGAGCTTAATGAACTAAAAAGAATTAAAGCTCCGGTTAACCCTTACTTAGAAATCTCTGAAATAGCTAACAGAATCTCTAAGGGTAAAGAGGAAGAAAATAAAGCCCTGCTTTTTGAAAACATAAATGGGTATCAGATTCCAGTATTAATTAATACCTTAGGGTCTTATAAAAGAATGAACCTTGCCCTTGGAGTTAATTCATTTAAAGAGATTGCCCAAAGGATTGAAAAGTTCCTCGATAAAAAAATTCCTGACAACTTTCTCGGCAAATTAGGAATGCTACCCAAGTTATTAGAATTAGCCTCAATCCCACCAAAATTAATATCCAATGCTTTGTGTCAAGAAATAGTGATTACAAACCCAAGCGAACCTATGTTAGATAAGCTACCTATTATCACTGCTTGGCCTAAAGATATTGCTCCTTTTATAACTCTTACTGTAGTAGTTACAAAAGATCCTAAAACAGGAATTAGAAATGTCGGAATGTACAGACTTCAAAAACTAAACAATAATACTACTGGTATGCATTGGCATAAACACCATGATGGAGCACAAAATTATATAGAAAAAGTAAGAGTAGAAAACAAAGAAAGCTACTTAGAATCACATAATACTTTATGTAAAGAAGTTACTGGCTTTACCAGTGAAGAGATTGATAGAACAGAAAGCAGTGTCCAATGTGTTACTAATAATTCTCAATCCTCAAGAAAAATGGAAGTAGCTGTTGTAATTGGTTGTGATCCGACTATTATGTATGCAGCTTCAGCTCCTTTACCACCAGGACTGGATGAATTTATTTTTGCAGGTTTTTTACGAGGTTCACCAGTAGAACTTGTAAAGTGCAAAACAGTAGACTTGGAGGTTCCAGCTACAAGTGAAATTGTTCTTGAGGGTTATGTTGATTTAGATGAACTTACAGTAGAAGGTCCATTTGGTGATCACACTGGCTTTTATAGCATGCCTGCTCTATTCCCAAAGTTTCATATTACAGCAATGACCCATAGAAAGGACCCTATTTACTCAACGATAATTGTTGGAAAACCTCCTATGGAAGATTGCTATATGGGAAAAGCTACAGAACAAATTTTTCTACCATTAGTTAAAATCTTTTTACCCGAAATAGTAGATATGAATCTTCCATTAGAAGGAGTATTTCATAACTGTGCAATTATAAGCATAAAGAAAAAATACCCAGCACATGCAAAAAAAGTGATGAGTGCTATCTGGGGAATAGGACAATTAATGTTCACTAAATATATTATTGTTGTAGATGATGATATAAACGTGCAGAACTTATCCGATGTTGCATTTAGAGTATTTGCTAACACAGATCCAAAGCGTGATTCTGTATTTAGCGAAGGACCAACTGATATCTTAGATCATGCATCAACAGTTTCTTCAATTAGTGGCAAGATGGGAATAGATGCTACACGTAAATGGAAATCAGAGGGATATACTCGTGAATGGCCTGATGAAATGGTTATGGATCGTGAGACTAAAGAGCTTGTATCAAAAAAATGGCATGAATACGGATTGCAAATATAAAAATGTATTTTTTATCACATCCAATTTCTTCACTTAATCACTTTGTGGCAAGGCTTGTAACTGATCAAATTACAATTGTCTTATCAATAATATTGTTTGTTTTACTATCCTTAAATTATAAAAAGACTTTTTGGCAAGATATGGATGAGAAAGTATTCAAGTGGGTTGAAGATGGGAAAGAAAACTTTGTAAAGAAACACTCTGAAGACTTAGCAATCTTTGGAAATGCAATTTTTCATATTTTGTTTTCTGTAGTACTTGCTCTTATTTTTTTCCTAACCCGGCATACGACTAACGAGGTCTTTCCAATATTATTTGTTCTTATATTCTCTTGGGGTTTAAACAGAGTAATGAAATTAATATTTAAGCGAGAAAGACCAAACTTTACTGCAAATAGTTCAAAAAAAAGGCTCAGTTATTGCTTTCCAAGCGGACATGTAATGGCAAGCCTACCCATATATTTTTTTAGTGCTGTGATTTTACAGAATTTTGTAGCATTTATTCCCTGGTATCTTATAGCCCTAGTTATTTCATATTCAGTTATTATGTCGAGAATTTATTTAAATCACCATTACTTTACGGATGTATTAGGTGGTGTTTTTATGGGGATTTTTTGTTTAAATATTTCCATCTGGTTTTATTTCTTTTTTATTGTGGGTCAAATATAAGGAAAAAATATGAAAACGGAAACAAAGCTTTCAAAACTTGAAAAAATACTAGACTTGGCTAAGCTCAATGGTGCTAAAGAAGCCGAAGTCCTACAAATGTCATATACAGAAGATCCTATTAATTTTGAAAACAATAAGTTAAAAAATCTTCAAAGCAACCAAGGCTGTGGTATATCCATTAGATTAATAAAAAACAATAAACTAGGCACTGCAAGCAGTACAGATCCTGATGCTCTTGAAAGCATTGTTAAAGCTGCTATTGAGGCTAGCGAGTTTGGACCAAAAGCTACTTTTGAACTAACACAGGAAAAAATAAATCATTCTTCTACAACTACCAATTCTATATTACCACTGGAAGATTTAGTAGAACGCGGTACAGCTGCAATAGAATCTCTAAAAACATTTCATCCTGATTTATTGATAAGCGGTGGATTTGATTTAAGCATTGGAGAAACTAATTACTTAAATTCTTATGGGGTATGTGGCATAAGAACAAAATCAATATATTCAGCTGGTTTTTATGCAAATTTAGTTCGTGGCGAAGACTTTTTAGGAGTATATGAAAGTAAAAGTGATTTAGAAAATTTCCCGGATGAAAAAAAGATTATAGCTTCTGTTTTAGAAAAACTTAACTATTCAAAACAAAATGTCTCTCTTCAAACAAAAAAATATCCTGTCATCTTTACACCAAAAGCAGTGAAAAGCATTTTTGTTTATATTCTCTCTGTTATGTTAAATGGAAAAGCTATTGAACAAAAGATTTCCCCCCTCATTAACAAATTAGGAGAATTATTATTTGACTCAAAGCTTACTTTGAATGAAGATCCTACTATTGGTACAAAAAAAGCTGGTTTTGATGATGAGGGTATGCAAACCCAGAAAAAAGTTTTAATAAAAAACGGTACAATTAACTCTTTTTATTTTGATATGTCATCAGGCAGTCGATGTGTTCCACAACAAACATCTAGTGGCAATGGATTCAAACCTGGTTTATCTGGTGTACATACTCCTATGTTAACCTCACTTATAGTTACTGGTGGTAGTAAAAATAATCATTACAAGGATATGGTAAAAGATATTAAAGAAGGTATTTTAGTAGATGAACTTTTGGGTGCTGGGCAGTCTAACGTTTTGGCAGGAGAGTTCAGTACCGGAATTGAACTTGGTTTTAAAATTGAGAATGGAGAGATTAAAGGTAGAATTAAAAACTGCATGATTGCAGGAAATATTTTTGAGGTATTAAAAGACATAAAAGAAATATCTGGGATACAAGAATGGGTAGGGGGGAGTAGTTTATTACCAGCATTTTTAATTGATGGGATGACCGTAGCAGGAGAATACTAAGATATGAGTACAGTAAACTTAGGAGCAAAAGAGCGCTTAATAATTGCACTTGATACTTCAGACGAAACTGAAGCAATAAAACTCATAGAAAATCTTAGTGAATATACTGGCTACTTTAAAGTAGGGCTAGAGCTTTTTACAAGTGTTGGTCCTAAAATTATTAAAAGAATTAAAGATGCTAAAAACAAGGTTTTCTTTGATGGAAAGTTTTTAGATATACCAAATACGGTCAGTAAAGCTGTATCAAATATGGTAGAGCACAGAGTAGATATGATAAATGTCTATATGTCTGGTGGAACGACGATGTTACATGAATCTAAACAAGCTTTAGTAGATGCCGCTCAAAAATATAATTTACAACCACCTAAGCTGCTTGGTGTAACTGTTCTAACAAGCATTACAAATGAAATATTAGAAAATGATTTAAAGATTCAAGCCCAAATCAACGAATATGTTTTACATCTTGCTACTCTTGCACTACAAAATAATCTGGATGGCATTATTTGTTCTCCAAATGAAGCTAAACTGGTTTCACAATTAAAAGATAAAGCAAATAAAGAGTTTTTAATTGTTACTCCCGGCGTAAGACCTCTATGGGCAAATAAAAATGACCAACAAAGAACCGCCACTCCAAAAGATGCTATTACAAATGGTTCTACACATATTGTAGTAGGAAGACCTATTACTGGAGCAAAAAATCCTAAAGATGCTGCAAAAAAAATACTAGAAGAGATAGAGGAAGTTTGCACCAAGGTATAAAAGGTATAATACAAATATCATGTCACAAACAAAAGATCTATATGAAATACTGGGTGTAAGTCGCGATGCTTCTGAAGACGAAGTAAAAAAAGCTTTTAGGCAACAAGCTAGAAAATATCATCCTGATAATAAAGAAACAGGAAATGAAGAACTCTTTAAAGAACTAAATCAAGCCTATGAAATTTTAAGTGATCCAGAAAAAAGATCTGTTTATGACCAGTATGGATTAAATGGTCTTAGAAATGCTTTTGGTGATTCGGAATCCTTTGATTTTGGCTTTGGTGATTTAAGTGATATCTTTAGTCAATTTTTTGGTGGGGCAACAAAAACCCGACGTTCTAGCGGCCCAGAGCGTGGGGCAGATATAAGGTATGAGCTTGCAATTAGTTTTTTAGAAGCAATAAAAGGATGTGAAAAACAAATTACAATTCAGCCACTTGAAGACTGCGGTTCTTGTAAAGGAACAGGAGCTAAGCCTGGTACACAATTAAAAACATGCAAAACCTGTAATGGTATGGGGGAAGTAAAAAGAGTTGCCGAGTCTTTCTTCGGGCATGTGACACAAATAACCACTTGTCCTAGCTGTAATGGC
Source organism: Candidatus Melainabacteria bacterium (assembly GCA_023250175.1). Lineage (GTDB taxonomy): Bacteria > Cyanobacteriota > Vampirovibrionia > 2-02-FULL-35-15 > 2-02-FULL-35-15 > JAHFBD01. The sequence goes on along the minus strand of JAHFBD010000065.1, from coordinate 1,558 downwards.
AGTGGAAAGACAATACAAAACCCTTGTATCGAGTGTAATGGAAAAGGACAAAAGCGAGTGAAAAGAACAATCGATGTCAAAGTCCCTTGTGGTGTTGATGATAGCTCAAGATTACGCTGGGGTGGCAAGGGAGAACCTGGGAGAAAAGGTGGCCCACCAGGAGACTTGTATGTTGTAGTCAATATAAAAGAGCATGAGTTATTTTCAAGAAATGGACAAGATATCGTTACTCAAGAAAAAATTTCATTTAGTCAAGCTGCTCTTGGCGGAAATATAAAAGTAGCCACTGTAGATGGTGAAAAAACTTTACAAATACCTACTGGTGTACAAACAGGAACTGTTCTTAAAATACCTGGTTTAGGAGTACCAAAAATAAACAATATGGCTAGGCGTGGAGATCAGCTTATAGAAATCATTGTTGAAACACCAACTAAACTATCAGCTGAAGAAAAGAAAATATTTGAGCAATTAGCATTATTTCAAGAGGATAAAGGGAAAAAAAAGTTTGGGTTTTTTAACTAAAAAATAATCTAACCTACCTGACAAATGTTAATTAATCATTAACAATGTAAAAAAATATTATTTTATTTTTAACATTATAAAGAAAAGCTAACAAATTACTTTTTAAAAGATAGATCTGATAAAGTAAAACACTATGTCATTTAAAGTTTTTAATATCAAGAGCATTACACCAGCTTTGTCGTCCTTTCTAGGACTACCTTTACTAAAACAAGGTAACAAAGTGAAAAACATTGACTTTAAATATTCTGACTTACCACGATTTCAGGTTGATAGTTTAGGTGGTGATACTCGCTATGCAGTAGAAGGTAATACTGAGCTTAATTGTTTAGATAGCTGCAGAGGATATTATAATGATAAAAAATTATTTATTCCTACTGGGAAACTAACACATGAAAGACATTATTTGCTTAGAGGGAATTTTTTATTACCTAATACATTTGTATCTAAAGAAGACTTACCGCTTAATAAAGCCAATAACCCAGAACTAGATATTCAAGACGAAGATTTTTACATAAAATCACTTGGATTACCTTCAGATGAAGAATTAAGAGGTGAAGAGATAGGCTTTATAAAAGCAGCTAAGATACCATTTATCGAAAACAATACAGGCAAGCAAAGCTATGTCAGTCTTTATGAAGACAATGAAGGTTACATGGTTCGGTTAGAAACCGAAGACTATTTTGCTGAAGGGATTTTAAGAGATAGAATTTATAATAGTCCTGATTACTGGGAGCTGATTAGAAATAAGGTTGCGTAAATAGATTATAATATTACTCATGCCCGATATAAAACCTGAATACAAAGAAGCTGCTAAGAGAATTGAATCTGCACTATATGAAGTAAAAAAGATTATCGTTGGGCAGGATTATATACTTGAGCGTATAATTCTTGGAATTTTAGCTGGTGGGCATATTTTACTTGAAGGTCCGCCTGGATTAGCTAAAACCCTTATTTTAAAAACATTTGCTGACGTTTTAGATCTTCATTTTAAAAGAGTACAATTTACTCCAGATTTACTACCATCTGATTTAGTTGG